>JAOZRY010001066.1 GCA_029939965.1 Bacteroidales bacterium
ATTTTTCGCCAAGTACATTTTTAACCAAAAGGTAATATTTTAATGCATCTTCAGGCTCTGAAATACCCCCGGATGGTTTTATGCCAATCATCTTACCTGTTTTTTCGAAATACTCTTTAATGCTGTCGAGCATAATTAGTACGGCTTCCGGTGTTGCTCCAGGCAAGATTTTTCCGGTGGAGGTTTTTATTGTATCGGCGCCACCGCTAATTGCAATCTCACATGCTTTTCTAATTTTAAAAATAGTTTCAAGCTCACCGGTTTCAAGTATAACTTTCATTTTTGAGTTTCCGGCAGCTTTTTTCATTATCACTATCTGTTCAAAAGCCTCTTTGCATTTATTGGCTAATATCAGGCCTCTCGAAATAACCACATCCACTTCATCAGCACCTTTGGCAACAGCATATTTTACTTCAGCTTCCTTTATTTCGTCAGGAACCTGTCCGCTCGGAAAACCACCTGCTACCGATGCAACTTTTATATCAGTATTTATCAGTTGTATCTTGGCCAGCTCAATAAAAGTGGGATAAAAACATACTGCCGCAACATTGGGGATTCCTTTTTCTTTATTGGCAAATGATTGTGCAGCCTGGCACATAGAGAAAATTTTTACGTTTGTGTCCGAACCTTCGAGAGATGTCAGGTCGATGCATCCCAGTATTATTTTTAGTGCATCTTTTTTCTCGGTATCACTAAGTGTGGTTTCAAGAATTTTTTCGACCCTGGCTTTAATTTCATTTTCCTTTACAGTATAGTTATCGAAATCAATCATATCATTTTTTTTGTTAGCGTAAAAAATCAATTCTATTATTTTTCTTATGTTGTCATCTCTAAATTTGTAAACTCTTTGGTAACATCAAAATCGTAATCGGGGTATATAAAAATGGGGATACGGGGTTCGGTTACTCCAATAGAATACCCGTAAAGACTTTTATATTCGTTTAAATCTTCCCCGATATTTTCAAGTTGTTTGAGATATTCATTAATAGATTTTGATTCGATGATTACTACCTTTCCCATTTTATCAATAATTGGGCTGTGTTGGCGGTAGCTATCATGGTCAAATTCCAAAATTCTTCTTCCATCCTCCATTATGCCGATAGTTCTAAAAGTCAGGCTTTTTCCAACGCCCGGCAAGTTTAGTACATTTCTGTCGGTACCCAAAAATGGGAGGTTGGCTTTTTTGCGCAGGTTATCGATGTTGCTAACCATATTTTCAGAATTAAGCGGAAAATCTTTAATTTCCTCATAATA
>JAOZRY010001067.1 GCA_029939965.1 Bacteroidales bacterium
AAGCGTGAGAGCGGTTCTGATTTCCGCAAATTTCATGGCAATAGGCCGGCTATTTCCTTAAAATTTGCGAAAATCAGCCCTCGCTCTCACACTTTTTCGCTTCGATCACGACTTTCCAAGCAGGCTCTAAGGCTAAAAGTAGGTAACACTTTTTATATTTCGTCCCTATGGGACTTGCCTTACCGGTAGGCATCTTTTTTATAGATATTATGTCCCTGACGGGACAAATTATAAACTGACAAATGAAGGATGCCGACGGACCGCTGTGATTTAAGTTTATTTAAAATACGAATTAAGGGTTGATAGTTTCAGATTTAATAAAAACAACAGGTTATGTCATAACATTATTAAAAGCGTTATTGTAACCCTTTGATTTTACACAATCGAATGCAACCCTTAATTCGCATTTAAACTTGGTAAAAACTGTCTATACTATATTTTCAACGAAAATATAAAAATACCCGTAGCTTTCAAAATTTAAATAAAAAGTGTACGGTAGTGAAATCTTTTTAGGGTTTCGACACCGTCTATCACCGGCATTTTTAAAATCCATCAACGTACCTCAAATTCAGCGATGATCGTCCCTGTACTTAAATATCTAAATCCGGGAAATGTTTTCTAGCACATTCCTGACATATGCCGTGGCTGAACCTTGCGTTTGAACGTTCCTGGATATAACCTTCAATTTGTTTCCAATAGCCTTGATCATCCCTTATTTTTTTACAATAAGAGCAGATCGGCAAGAGGCCGCTTAATGTTTTTACCTCTTTCAGGGCATCTTTGAGGTCTCGCATGGTGGAATGTAACTTGATATGTGTTTTAATTCTGGCTCTGACGGTTAAAGGGTTCAATGGTTTGGTTACATAATCCACAGCGCCAAGTTCAAAACCGCGAGCGGCATCCATTTCTTCGGAAACCGCCGTCACAAAAATGATCGGAATATTTTTTGTTTTGTCGTTTTTCTTGAGTCTTTTACACACCTCATAACCGTCCATCCCAGGCATAATAATGTCAAGCAAAATTAAATCCGGCGGATCGGAACCCAGAGCGGCCCTGAGCGCGTGTTCTCCATCCTTAGCGGCCATGATTTTATAGTCCGTATGTAAAAATTCTGCTAATACTTTGATATTATAGCGTTCATCATCTACGATTAAAATTCGATGGATTCTATCCATTTGTATACCATCAGGTTTAATTTTTATTTGGTATTTCAGAAAGACAAACAGCTTGGTCACGGCCATTTCGTTTGGC
>JAOZRY010000019.1:0-3901 GCA_029939965.1 Bacteroidales bacterium
AAACCCAGTTATTTCGGCAAGCTCAATACATCGCATTTACAAAAGTAAACTCCTGGTTTTAAAGACTTCGCAAGCCTCGAACTCGAACATTCTGAACCAAACACCGACTTTATGGACGGACACTAATTATTGATTAAAAAAAACCTTCCTCACTACATTTGCAAGGAAGGCTTTTTGGTTGATCAAAATCTTTATTATTTCATTTTCACTACTTTGATAACCTCCGATTTGTTGCCGGCAAAAATCTGAATCAGGTAAACACCTTCTTTTATTTGTACAGCACTATTATTGCTTTTCCATATCAAACGATCATCTGCAATTGTATTTTTATCAAATATTTCAACAACCTTTCCGGTAAGGTCGCTAATGATAATCTTATCTACAGCCTCATTGTATTTGCTCAGGTTGATGGTTAGATCATTTTTGAAAGGGCTGGGATAAACGGTGATTCCATTATTATTGTTTTTATTAATTCCGGTTATTATATCCAGATCAATAGCAATAATTGTATAATAATCGCCTGCATCAGAAGCAACCAAAACTGAATCGTAGGCCATGTTAATTAGTTCTTCATCTAACGGTATATCAATCAATACATGGAAAGTTAGCTCTTGGTTGGGGGAAAGTGTATGTGGAAGTGTGTGCGACATTTGGTCTATCCACCAGGAAAATGAAGTTCCTCCATATTCAGGTATCTCGTTTATTGTTACATCAACATCGGAGTTATTGAAAACAGTAGCAGTTCTACCTTCAAAAATTGCATTTTCGTCAAGAAACCAGAGTGTATCGGGCGAAACTGTGAGCTGCCCTAATCCGGTAACTTCAAATTGTACAGGTATTTCAATTTCCGGGAAATCGGGGTCGTTTGAGGCAACGGTAACAATTCCTTCGTGCAGCCCTGTTTGCAGTTCGGTGGCATCGCAAATTATATCTATATCCATACAATCATCAGGAGCAATTGTACCGGTGGCCGGTCCGGCAGTAATCCATTCAATTTCGCTAATTACATAAGTAAAGTTCACGGTAATATTTGTTGCTTCATGCCCGCCATCACCATAAGCGTCTTCAATCCACATTCGCCAGATTCCATTCATTTCTTCACCATCAAACGCGGTCATATCCACTGTGTAAGTTCCCGATGAAGTACCAGCAGCAATAGTAGTTTGTGTTCCATCGGGCGAAAGCAAATAAAAGCTACCCTCTTCGGGCCAGTTGTCGGAACTCCAGGTATATGAAACTTCAACCACCGACAACTCTCCATTCTCTATTACATCAAATTCTGTCCAGTTGCTCTCCTCCCAGGTGTTGTAATTGTAAGTATCATAACCGGGGCTATTAGAAACAGAATAATCAACATCACCATACATTGCTGTATTGGTTTCGATATTAAAATTTAGTTCCAACAGGCCTGTATTGCAAATTGTAAGTATTTCGGTTACAGTTTGACCCTGAGTGGCCGAAGTATTTATTTCGCCGGGAGTAATATCGATATGTGCGTATGCCTGCTCGCCAACATAAAAAACATGCGGATCGGGTGCTCCGATAAATGGGTGGAACTGACGATTTGCGTCCTGATCGACAGCATAGAGGTAATAATCGATCTGGCTTCCTTCATTTGCACCCGGAATTGTTCCCAACCATATTTGCCCTGATGTGTTACTCATATTTGCAATTTGCCATGCAGCACCATTGCTGCGATAATAAATAAGTACCGAATCGGCATACAGTTCTGCGCCACTAAATGTTTTGATGGTAGCTTCAATTTCGTAATTGGTTTGTACCGGCTGTTGATTGAGTAATGGCAAGTGGCTTATATGTACCATATTTTGATCTGCAACTCCTTTTGTGCGGCAATGAAGTGCATCTGTCGATTCCCAGCTTCCTGTAAATCCAAACACCTCGTACCCCGGCATTGCTTCCTGGTATGATGCAAGTGCTTCATCGTCCCATTGCGAATTGGTGATGGGAACAAATACGCGCTTGTTTAAAATCAGCGAATTTGTGTAGGGTTGATCGTTGGGGGTATATACTCTGAAAACCTGAAAATAATTTCCGTACGATGAGGTTTGTGTTTCGAAATATGCTGCTGTTGCTTCAATTTCATCATACTGTGGATGCGATTGGGGAACCGACCGAATGAGTACTTTATCAACATCCAGGAATTTTCCCCAGCAGTCGATGTGATCGATGTATGTATTGTTAGGATCGGGCAATACATGGTAGGTGTTGATGCCAAGATAATCTTCATATATTTCAGCAATTTCGTCATGCGAATAACCTGGGTTTTCCTCCCAGATCAAATCGGACGAAGCTGAGATTCCCATACCATCTGTCATATAATTTCCACCGGCAGTTACAATATCCATCTCAAACAGATTGAAACCAAATTCTTGTGCAACTTTCGATGGAATTGCATTATCTGTCGGCCTGGGTCGGTTATAGGTAAAATCAATAATACCAAGTTCATCGTTACCATCAATCACAAACCAGGGGCCGTAGTCGCGAGTCCAGTACGAATCGGAAGGAGCAATTATAAACTCTGTATTGTCCATATTTACACCATTATTATTGTACTGATTTATTACGTTTGTTTGTTCGTTGGTGTTTGCCACAATTGTGGTTATCATACATTTTTCCGACATCTCCGCAATCAGGTTATAAGAAATACCAAATGAATATCTGATTAAAACCGATTGCATTTTATCAAATTCGGCAATATTGGTAATAGGACCTTCCGGCGGTTCGGTTGCCTGTGCATCCTTCCCGATAAGGTGTTTTAGCTTGGCTTCCTCCGGGGTCATCCAATGTTTTAGAGTAATGGGTTTGTCTTTTTTTATTTGCTTTTGAGCTGAGGCAGGATTATTAATAATAAGAGTTAAAAATACAAGCCATGTAAGCGTTAGAGTGAAGATGTGTTTCATTTTGTTCCTGTGTTAAAAAATAGTTATTTATTGTAAATTGTATTGCGATAAAAATTGATAGAATGTTTTGTATGAATAAATGTTGATTTGTAAAGTGAGCAAAAAAAATACTCTCAGTACATTTCTGTTCAATCTGCACGTGTCGAAATATTTTATTTTATTCCCCTTTCTTTTTTTATAGCCTCATAAGCCGCACTAAGGGTTTGGAATTTTTTCTTAGCCGATTCCTGAATATCAGGCCCCAAATGGCTCACTTTATCAGGATGATATTTTACGGCCATTTTGCGGTAAGCTGTTTTTATTTCATCATTGTTGGCATCGGGAGTTATTTCAAGAATTTTATAGTTATTGAAGTTATTCTTGATAAACATGGCTTTTATAGAATTATAATCGCCCATACGAATACCCATTAATCGCGAAATAGTTTCGATAACATCAACCTCTTTGGAGTGTATATGCCCATCGGCCAATGCCACACCAAAAAGAAAATGGAGCAATTGTAATTTGGATGAATAATCCATTTGCCGCCCAATTTGCTGCGTTACATCATTTAAGCTGTAGTCTTTTTTCAATATTTCGCGAAGCAACATAATGCTTTGCTGGGTTACCTGCTCATTAAATTGGCTACGCAAAAATTGTTTCACATACTCAAGTTCCGATTTCAGGATTTTTCCATCAGCTTTCATTACTGCTGCAGCAAGTATCATAAGACTTACCGTAAAATCGCCAGCCTGAGTTTGAGTTTCGGTCTGCCCGTATTCATTGCCTCGCTGGTAATTATGTTCATCATACGATTCATAATCGGTATAATTCCGACTTCCTTCATCCTGCCCTTCGATAGGTTGATGCCAGGCATACTCACCTGCATTTACACCATCGAACATCGATCCAAACATAAATCCAAAAATTCCACCAATGGGACCTCCAAGAGCCCATCCAAGTCCACCACCTATCCATTTTCCGTATTTTGCCATGTTTCA
>JAOZRY010000019.1:4001-16224 GCA_029939965.1 Bacteroidales bacterium
TCGTAAAAACAACGTTTTGGCGAATAAATCATATTATCGGTTTTGAGTTGCTTAATAGCTTTATCAACATCTTTTTTGTCGATTCCGGCTTTTTCGGCAATTTCACCACCTTTGAGCGGTTGCTCCGATTCGCGGAGAGTTTTCAATACTGTTTCTTTAATTTCCATTAGATTATGATTTATTATTTAAAGTTATCGGTGGGGGAATAAAACAGCAAGAATAACTTATATCTAAACAATCTCAACGACACTTTACATTTCCTCCAAAGAGTGTACAACGAGGCCGCTTCTCAATTTGGGTTCAAACCATGTTGTTTTTGGTGGCATAATATTTCCTGTGTCGGCAATGTCGATTAGTTGTTTCATCGAAACCGGGTAAAGTGCAAATGCTGCTTTCATTTCTCCTGAATCTACACGTTTCTTCAATTCGCCCAATCCACGTATTCCACCAACAAAGTCGATGCGGTTTGATGTACGCAAATCTTTTATATCCAACGGATCGAGTACAAGATTTGAAAGAATAGTTACATCAAGAACACCAATGGGGTCGTTATCATCGTAAGTGCCTTTTTTTGCGGTAAGCGAATACCACTTTCCATCGAGATACATGCTGAAATTATGGAGCTGATTTGGTTTGTAGATGTCTGATCCCTTTTCCTCAATTTCAAAATTTTCATTTAACAAACTAATAAATTCCTCATCCGACATATTATTCAAATCCGTAATTACACGGTTGTAATCAATAATAGTAAGCTGGTTGTCAGGAAAATGTACGGCCAGGAAAAAATTGTACTCTTCATCTCCTTTGTGATTAGGGTTGTTTTTCTTTTTTTCGTTTCCAACAAGTGCAGCAGCAGCGGTTCTGTGATGACCATCAGCAACATAGGTGGCAGGAATTTCGGCAAAAAGAGAGGTTAGTTTTTCGATGATATCTTTATCTGTAACAGCCCAAAAATGATGACCAAATCCATCATCAGCAGTAAAATCATAATCCGCCTTATGGTTTTTTACCCAATTGGCAACTATAATATCAATTTCGGCTTTGGCAGGATAAGTAAAAAAAACTGGTTCCATGTTGGCGTTGTTAATGCGAACATGCTTCATACGATCTTCTTCTTTTACTTTTCTGGTTAGCTCATGTTTTTTGATTACGTTGTTCAAGTAATCTTCAACAGCAGCACAACCAACAAGACCATACTGGGTTTTCCCATTCATGGTTTGCGCATATATGTATAGGTATTCCTCTTTATCAGGAACGAGCCAACCTTTTTCGCGGAAAGCGTTAAAGTTTTCGAGAGCTTTATCGTAAACAACCTTATCGTAAAGATTGGTGTTTTCGGGAAGGTCGATTTCCGGTTTAATAATATGAAGAAGTGAATATTCATTCCCTTTTGCTTCTTCTCTTGCTTCGGCCGAGTTAAGTACATCATAAGGACGTGAAGCCAGCTTTTCAGCGATTTCTTGTGGAGGCCTCAGGCCTTTAAAAGGTTTTAGTATTGCCATATTAAATTAGAATCTTTTGTTTTAAAAAAAAATTAGATAAGTTTTCTCAGTTTATTTTTCGTCATAATTGTTTGTACTGCGTTGTAATGATCCGATTAAAGCCCCGATCATTTTGGTTAATTCCATCAATTGCCCACGAGATTCATCATAGGTTGTTTCGGTCATATAATTAAGGCTTTTTGCGATGGATGTGTAAACTACACATTCTCTAATGGAACTTTTCCCCATTTTGAGGTAATAAATAAATTGGGTTTTGTTGCGCGAAGAACCCTCTGCAATCTGCATGGCAATAGCTTGCGCCGCATTTACAAATTTTACGGTAAGGCTTTGCATTTCATTTTCGGGGAACAGGCTTGTATTGGAGTGTACCCATTCAACATAGTCAAGGGCTTTGTGATATACTCTAAGGTCTTCAAACCTGAAAAATGTCATGATCTTTTCATTATCTTCCATAGTTTCAACAATTCATTGGGCGGTTGAGTTATTTGATTTATTAAAAAATCAGACCTGACAACTATTTAATCATCAGGTCTGATTGGTTGGCAAAAGTAATAAAAATTACTTTCTATTTATTAACCTGGAAGGTTGTATCGTTGTTTTCAAAAAAGTTAACAATCTGGTTTGCAGAGGCAATACCAGCATTAATGTTAGCTTCGGCTGTTTGAGCACCCATTTTTTTAGGTGTAAAAAAGAATCGACCCGGATATTTATTCTCAATCTCGGCTGAACAATCAGGAGCGATATCAGAAATATATTTAAAATCAGGCCTCTCCTCAAAAGTTTTTAAAAGTCCTTCTTCATCAATTACCTCTTTGCGGGCAGTATTTACAAGTACTGCGTTTTTCGGCATTTTCGACAGAATATCATATCCTATCGACTTTTTGGTTTTTTCGTTTGCCGGGATGTGAAGCGAAATGTACTGGCATTTGCTGTACAAATCTTCCATGCTATCTAATGGGGTTACATTATCTTTTATCATAGCTTCCTTTTCGATAAATGGATCAAAGGCCATTATTTCCATGCCAAAACCTCGTGCAATATCGGCTACATATTTCCCAACATTTCCGTAGGCATGAATGCCAAGGGTTTTGTTGCGAAGTTCGGTTCCGGCTTTACCATTGTAATTGTTACGAGCCAAAAGCACCATCATGCCTATTGCCAGTTCAGCCACAGCATTAGAGTTTTGCCCGGGGGTGTTCATAGCTACAACATTATTTGCGTTGCAAGCCTTCAGGTCTATATTATCATAACCCGCACCTGCTCTTACAATAATACCGAGGTTTTTGGCGGCATCAATTACTTCCTTGGTGGCCTTATCGCTGCGAATAATCATAGCATCAGCATTTTCAACAGCTTTTAATAAATCATCTTTCGATGTATATTTTTCGAGTAAAGCAAATTCATAACCTGCTTTTTCAACTACTTCCTTTATGGCCGAAACTGCTGCAGGAGCAAATGGTTTTTCGGTTGCTACAAGTACTTTTTTCATATCTGAAATTGGTTTTTACGATTTAATTTTTTCAAATTCCTGCATTGCTTCTATCAACGCCTGAACACTTTCGACTGGTAAAGCATTATATGTAGATGCACGGAAACCACCTACTGAGCGATGTCCTTTAAGTCCAAAAAAGCCTTTATTGGCAGCAAACTCCAAAAACTCTTTTTCATACTGTTCAAATCCTTCATTCATTACAAAGCAAATATTCATTAACGATCTGTCAGCTACATCCTCTACAGTGCCTTTAAACATTGGATTCCTATCAATTTCATCGTAAAGTAATCCGGCTTTGTGAATATTAATTTTTTCAATTTCGGCAATGCCACCTTGCGCCTTTAGCCATTTTAATGTTTGAAGTGCTGCAAAAACAGGAACTACCGGAGGGGTGTTGAACATCGAACCTTTATCGATATGAGTTTGATAGTTGAGCATTGTTGGAATAGTACGGTCAACTTTTCCTAAAATATCATTGCGAATTATAACAAAAGTAACACCGGCAGGGCCAAGATTTTTTTGTGCACCACCATATATTACTGCATATTTTGAAACATCGATCGGACGGCTGAAAATATCTGACGACATATCAGCAATGAGTGGAACATTTACGTCAAAATCTTCTCTGATTTCAGTTCCATAAATTGTATTATTAGTTGTGATATGGAAATAATCGGCATCCTCAGGAACTTCATATCCTTTAGGGATATAGTTGTAAGTTTTATCTTTTGAAGAAGCAACCTCCACAACTTCACCAAAATTTTTGGCTTCTTTTATGGCTTTGTTTGCCCATGCACCTGTATTGAGATAGGCAGCTTTTGATTTCATCAGGTTGTAAGGTATCATGGCAAATTGGGTACTTGCACCACCACCTACAAATATTACAGAATATCCCTCCGGAATATTTAGCAATTCTTTAAATAAAGCTTGTGCTTCGTCCATTACAGCAACAAACTGTTTGCTACGGTGCGAAATTTCCATTAATGAAAGGCCCGTTCCGGCAAAATCACTAATAGCTTTAATGGTTTCATCCAATGTAAATTGAGGGAGAATTGATGGCCCTGCAAAAAAATTATGTTTCTTCATATTTCAACTAATTATTGATGGTTAATTTATTGTATTCCATTTGCCTGCAAAGGTAAAATAATTTGTTTGAAAACGGATTGTCCTGATATTTTTTAATGGCTAATAGATTAGGAATTTGTAAACCATTTTGCGATTAAAAAATGGTCTCAAAAGAGAATTTTTAGGGTTATTTGGATTTGATGAATTTGCTACATCATTTCATGAACAATGCATAAATTAAAAATGCACCATATTAAAATGCGGAAACACTGCCAAGGGCTTACTCAGAAATAAGTCCGGGAATTTAGGGGCAATATTTTGTCTGCCTGTACGATGCATATATGCAAAAGATGTTTATAAAAACCGGAAGTTATTTTTGAGCAAGCCCTAAGATGGGGATATTGTTTTTTGATTTTACAGATTATGTGATTTTGAATGTAAGGCTTATCAAATACTTATTTATTGGTTGCCCTCGAGGAATGTAATTTTTGCTTTTAACTCTTTAATGTAATTTATAAAACCCTCCTTTTCCTTTTTTAAATTGATGTGAACTTTTGAACGGGCTATAATCTCATCTTTATCGAATGGTTTGGTAACATAGTCTGACCCACCCGACTCGAAAGCTTTAATGATTTGCTTAGTGTTTGACAATGCACTCACAAAAATAATAGGGGCAATTGCTGTTCTTTCGTTAACTTTGAGTGTTTTACATACATCAAAACCATTAATATCAGGCATCATAATGTCCAGGAAGATCAAATCCGGGACTTGTTTTTCCATAAAATCGAGACACTCCTGCCCGTTGGCTGCAAGTGCAATTTTATACCCATGTGTACTCAACATACTTCCAAGAAATCTTAAATTATTTGCATTATCATCAACGATAAGCACCAGATAGTTGCTGTTATCTTTCATTTTAAATTTTATAAATCAACTGTTATTTTCCGATTAAATGTGTTTTTCATAAAACCTATGTTTTCGTTCATACTTATTCTCTGTGTAATAGATATTTCGTAGCGACCCACAAATTTATCCCATAACAACAAAAGCAAAAACCGGTAAATGAAAATTGTCCAATTGTGATCCAAAAATAAAAACTATTTTAATAGTAATAGCAAATCAACACAGTTTTTTTATTGGTGTTTTTATTTACGCAACGTGTAACATTTGAAAATTGATAAAAAACAACAACGGATTTGTTGTGAATGGCGGTATTTTATTTTTATTTATTAGCTTAACAATCAGATGTATGTAGTGAGTAGTATGTGTTTGTTAAACTTCATTAAGTAGCATTTGTAGCACAGCAAATTTTTGTTACTTTGCAAAATAATAAATCTAAATATTTTGATATGGAAAAAATAGCTGATGTAAACTTTCAGGAAGGAATGTCGTTTGAGGTGGAAGTAAATAATCACAAATTCATGATAGATGCAACAGAGGAAGTTGGTGGAAAAGACAGAGGCCCGCGCCCAAAAGCGTTAACACTTGCTTCACTTGGTGGATGCACTGGAATGGATGTGATTTCGATATTGCGGAAAATGCGTATTGAACCGGATTATTTTAATGTTTCGGTAGCTGCTGAAACCACAGATGAGCACCCAAAGTACTACAATAAAATACACATTACTTATTCGTTTAAAGGTAAAGATTTACCAATGGCAAAACTCGAAAAGGCCATTGATCTTTCGCAGAATAGGTATTGTGGTGTAACAACCATGCTGAACAAAGCAGCAGAAATTACCCACGAAATTAAAATTCTGGATTAATTGTTTAGCATTGAAAATAGTTAACTTTTTAGTGATAAAACAGCAGGTTCTACATGAACCTGCTGTTTTATTTTACCCAATACCTAATGCTCTTCAATTGCCTTTAATAACCTCAAGTAATTCGCTTAATATCATTGATGTCGCTCCCCAAATAAGTCTTCCTTCTGTGTAATAACAGGGTACTCGCATTTTATAATTCTTTCCCTTTACTTCGCGCAATTGTATTGTTTTATCTTTTAATAAATCATCAATATTCAGGGCAAATACCTCCTGAACTTCATTAGGGTTGGGAATAAATTGTGGTACTTCAGTGGAATATCCAACAAATGGGTAAACAATAAAATTACTTGGCGGTATATAAAGCGGCGAAAGTTTTCCGATGATGGAAATCATCTCTTTTGGAACACCAATTTCTTCGTGAGTTTCACGTAAAGCAGTATACAGATTACACTGGTCAGTAACATCAAACCGGCCTCCCGGAAAAGCAATCTGCCCACTGTGAACACCACTGTAAACCTGTCGTTGAATAAATGTGAGCTTAATAAAACTATTATCAGAAAAAAACAAAGCAAGTACGCTACTTGGTTTAGCTTTTGAATGATCGGCTAATGACGGGAATTCTTTTCGTGATGCCGGTTCAAGTTTTAATTGCGCCTTTTCACCCGGCAATGTTTTTTTTAGCTTTCCGGCCAGATCATCAATAAATATCAAAAAGTCGTTTTTCATTATAATTGCAAAAGTATCAATGTAAATTAAACTCAAATTTTTATGATTAATCACACTAATAAATATACCTTTGTCGTAAACAATAAATTTTCCTATTATTGATCCATAAAAAATGGTAATAGAAAATGCTTAAGGAACACACCAACCCATTTGATGCTACAAAAGATCAGTTAACCGAAGAACGAAACCTGATACTTCATAACGATGAGTACAATACCTTCGATTTTGTGATAGATTCGCTTATCGAGGTTTGCGATCATGATGTAATAACAGCAGAGCAGATTACCCTTATTGTTCATCACAAGGGAAAATGTTCAATAAAAAGTGGAGACCTAAAGGAGTTGCAACCATTTAGAACAGAGATGACAAACAGAGGGTTAACCGTTTCTATAAAATAAATTAATAAATACTTAACCATGTCTTGGACAGTAATTGCTGCATTAATAATTATTGGATTAATATTTCTTATTCTTGAAATACTTGTTGTTCCCGGAACCACAGTTGTAGGAGTAGTTGGTTTTATTCTGATGACGATTGGTATCTGGCAAACCTACATTGTATATGGAAATACCACCGGACATTATGTTTTGGCAGGCTCACTTGTTTTAACGCTTGGTGTGTTAGGTCTGTCGCTGCGCTCGAAAACCTGGAGGCATGCTATGCTCGATGCTAAGATTGACGGGAAGACGAATGTATTTGATGAAACAAAAATAAAGGTTGGAGATAGTGGTAAAGCTTTATCAAGGTTGGTTCCGATGGGAAAAGCCTTCATTAATGACGATTATTATGAAGTCCGCTCTTCGGGCGAGTTTATCGATGAAGGATCAGAAATTATAATTACCAAAATAGAACACAATAAAATTTTTGTAAAACTAAATAATACAAAGTAATGGAAGAAAGTGTATTTGTAATTGTTGCCATTGGTGTTGCATCATTGTTTGGATTGTGGATAATATTTTATTTTATCCCAGTCGGACTATGGTTTTCAGCACTTGTTTCCGGAGTTCGGATTTCGCTAATTCAGCTTGTGCTTATGCGTTGGAGAAAAATTAAACCGGTAACAATTGTTACCAGCCTCATTGCTGCCACTAAAGCAGGTTTAAGTTTGAACAGGAACGAACTGGAAGCACACTATTTAGCAGGTGGACATGTGGAAAGTGTGGTGAGAGCACTCATATCAGCTGATAAAGCCAACATCAAACTTAATTTTAAATCGGCCAGTGCCATCGATCTTGCCGGTCGCGAGGTTTTTGAAGCTGTACAAATGTCGGTTAATCCAAAAGTAATCAACACTCCACCGGTTACAGCCGTTGCAAAAGATGGCATCCAGTTGGTGGCCAAAGCAAGAGTAACAGTTAGAGCCAACATCCAACAACTTGTTGGTGGTGCAGGCGAAGAAACTATTCTGGCCAGAGTTGGCGAAGGTGTGGTTTCGTCCATCGGTTCGTCCGATTCGCATAAGCAGGTTCTCGAAAACCCGGATTCTATTTCACGTGTTGTTCTTGATAAGGGTCTTGATGCGGGAACCGCTTTCGAGATTTTATCCATTGATATTGCTGATATCGATATTGGTAAAAATATTGGAGCCGTTCTCCAGATGGATCAGGCAAATGCCGATAAAAATATTGCACAGGCAAGAGCTGAAGAAAGACGTGCTATGGCTGTTGCTTCCGAGCAAGAAATGAAAGCTAAAGCACAGGAAGCCCGTGCAAACGTTATTCAGGCTGAGGCCGAAATACCCAAAGCTATTTCGGAGGCATTCAGAAATGGAAAACTTGGCGTAATGGATTATTATAAATTTGAAAATATTCAGGCCGATACCAAAATGAGAGAATCCATTTCCACTCCACCTGAACCCACTCGAAAAAAAGGAAATCAGAAATAAGATTTTAAAAGCTAATATAAATTAGTAATAATTAAAAAACCCGGAGTTATCACTCCGGGTTTTTTGTTGATAGCCGGTAACATTCGGCAATCGGTTTAATATGGAACTGTTGTTGATTCTAAAACACACCATCCGTTTTAAGGTTATCAAATATTTTCATAATAGACTTTCCACGATTCATTGTATAAAAATGAAGCCCCGGTACACCATATTTTAGCAAACCTTTACATTGCTCTGTAGCGAGATCAATTCCAAATTGGATTATTGCATTTTTGTCATCAGCAGGCAAAGAGCCAAGTCCATTACTAATTTTTTTAGTAATAGTTGTGCCACATATTTTTGAAAGATTTTCAGTTAGCTTAACTGTATAAATTGGCATAACACCGGGCACTACAGGAACACTAATACCTTTTGCCCGAATTTTGTCCATATAATCATAAAAATACTGATTATCGTAAAAATACTGAGCAACAATATATTCAGCCCCCTCATCAACCTTCAATTTTAAATAATCAAAATCTGTTTCGGAGCTAACTGCTTCCGTATGAGTTTCGGGATAACCAGCCACTCCAACACAAAAATCGTATCGACTTTTAATAAACTTTACCAGGTCTGATGCGTTTTTCATTGCATCAGGATGAGGTTTATAGCTGTCGTCCCAGATTGGTGCATCACCGCGAACAACGAAAATAGTTTCTAATTCCATGTTCTTAAATTTTTCCATTGCTTCTACAACTTGCTCCGGATCGAGACCTACTCCGGCTATATATGGAACAACGTTTAGTCCTCTTTGATTTAACTTATCCGTTAATTCAAAAGAACCTTTACTATTTGACCCGCCAGCCCCAAAAGTTACCGACACATAATCAGGAGGAATAGTTATTAACAAATCCAAAGCTCTATCTAAATTTGCTGCTGCCTTTTCGCTATTCGGACGATTAAATTCAAAAGATATTACCGGTTTTTTTCTACTCTCTTTGTAAAGATTTACTATACTCATTTTTTTCCTTTCCAATTAAATTAACAATTATTATTAAAGATCAAAGATCGCATTATTTTTTTTAAGCTTGCAAATTATTGGTATTCAACTTTATCCAGATAGTCAACATAGCTATTGTGGCGAAATAAGTTGAGCATAACAGGCATTGCGTTGCATTGAGCTTACTGAAGTGTTATTTAACATGATAACAAAGCAAACATTAGGGCTTGCTCAGAATTATCTTCCGGTTTTTTCGGGGTTTATTCCTAATGGTTGGTTAGCCTTTTAATAAAACCCACTGCATCAATATGAGCCAAATAAAACAATGTTGATACTTTGTTTTTGAACATCACGTTAAAAACTATGTTTTTTAAAATTAAACCGGAAATAGCATATATCTGATGATAAAGGAAGAAGAAGAAAAAGAGGTTTTGAAGATATTTAACAAGTTGAAAAAATCTTGTATTGATAGTTCTGATGAGGATTTGGAGAAATTGAACAGCGTTTTTGAATACGCAAAAAAAATCTATGGCGATGAGCTTCACGCCACCGGATGCCCAAAAATAGTTCAATGTCTTGAAGTGGCACTTATTGTTTCCGACCAAATCGGTTTGCGATCAGTATCGGTTTTTTCGGCTCTTTTGCACGATGTTATTAATAAGCACGAGGAAAGTCTTTCGGAAGTTGAAGAGTTGTTTGGAAATGAGGTGGCAACAATTATCAGAGGTTTTAAAAAAATATCTGCCCTGCATTCAGAAAAAGTAAGCCTGCAATCAGAAAACTTTAGAAGCCTGTTTTTGAACTCCGTTGACGACATTCGCATTATTTTTATAAAGATGGCTCACAGACTTTATGATATGCGAACCTTCGAAAATTTACCAGCCGAGTTGCAAAAATGGTTTCTATCAGATGTGAAATACCTGTATATTCCAATCGCTCATCGCTTAGGCTTGTATCGAATAAAGGCTGAGCTCGAAGACTATGAGTTTAAATATTCGAACCCGGCCGATTACAATCATATTTCTTCAAAATTAAAAGAAAGCAAACAGCAACAGGAGAAGTACATCGACAAATTTATCGAACCTATTATAGAAGTATTGAATCATGAAAATATACAGTTCGAAATAAAAAGCAGGGCAAAATCTATTTCTTCTGTTAAAGCAAAAATGGAAAAGCAAGGTGTGGGGGTTGATGGTGTTTTTGATCTTTTCGCCATCAGAGTAATTCTTACTAAACCACTCACCGATGAGGAATATCAGTTTATTGAAGATTATAAAAAATACGTTGAGGAAACTGGTGACCCACGGTTAACGCAGCGAATTAAAAAAGATAAGAACACCGAAAAAGCAGAATCTTCACCTCAGCAAAATTACCTTGAGGAGCTGGAAATTGAAAAGGAGATTAAACGAGAGAAGCTCCTTGCTTTTAAAAAAAAGAAAAAAAAATATGTGGATTTGGTGCATAATGAAAAAACAGCATGTTGGAGAGCCTATTCGCTTATCACAAATATTTATCCACCAAACCCCAGACGCTTGCGCGATTGGATTTCTACACCCAAGGCAAGTGGATATGAATCGCTGCATACTACCGTTTTAGGACTCGATGACAGATATGTAGAAGTACAGATTAGAACAAAGCGGATGAATGAAAATGCCGAAAAAGGCTCTGCTGCGCATTGGCGGTACAAAGAGTCGGCATACGGCAAAGATGTGGATATCTGGATGAACGACATTAGGAATTTGCTCGAAAATATGGGTGCAAAAAAACTGGACGAAGGAGCTGCCTCAAAGATCCATAGCGACTCAGATAAAATTTATGTTTTTACTCCTAAAGGAGATTTGCGCAAACTGAAAAAAGGTTCCACAATCCTCGATTTCGCCTTCGATATTCATTCAAAACTGGGTTGTACATGCAAAGGAGGGAAGGTTAATGGCAAGGTTGTTCCCATTAGGCAAGAACTCCAAAACGGAGACAGGGTGGAGATTATTAGCACCAAAAGTCAAAAACCAAATAGCGACTGGCTTAATTATGTGGTTACTACCAAGGCCCGGAGCAGAATAAACCGTGCCATTAGAGATGAAAAATATAAAGAAGCTGAGGGTGGAAAAGGGACACTGAAGCGCAAATTTAAAAATTGGAAAATCGAATTTAACGATCAAAATATCAATAAAACAGCCCGGCATTTTGGATTGCTGAAGCATGTTGATTTGTATTTCAATATTGCAATAGGTAAAATTGATATCCCCGATATTAAGCAGCTTTTCCAAAGCCCCGATGAGATCGAAGAAAAGATGGATAATAGTTCCTCTACTTTTAAACTCACCGAGGAGGTTATCGAATCTCAATCGGAAAGAGACCAGGGTTATATTGTAATTGATGCCGGAGTTACTGATTTGAATTACTCTCTGGCAAAATGCTGTAGCCCGATTGCCGGCGACCGGATTTTTGGTTTTGTAACGGTTAACAGCGGAATTAAAGTTCATCGCTACGATTGCCCAAACGCATCTCAGCTACGCGAGAAATATCCTTACCGCATTATCAAGAGCAGGTGGAAAGAAAGCAGGAACACACATTTTTTTGAAACAAACCTCCGCATACTTGGTGTTGATAGAATTGGGCTTTTAAATGATATTACCAAAGTAATTTCCAACGATTTGAAGGTGAACATGAAAGACCTGAAACTCAAAACCAAAGGAAATTCTTTTGAAGGTATAATAAATGTTTTGATTAGGGATTTGGAACACCTTGGGTTTTTGAAACAAAAATTGCTAAAAATAAAAGGCATAACTAAGGTGGTGAGGTTTGATT
>JAOZRY010000353.1 GCA_029939965.1 Bacteroidales bacterium
GGTGTAACTACTACAATAATGAATTTGTTATCGAATTGAACGGAGAATCCATATTGTATTTGTTGAACGATACACTTAAACTGGTATCCTGGGCAAGCTACTGGACTGACGAGAGTTCCATCGGTAAAGTTTATGATATTTCTGAAAACGCTTCTCCGGAAGCACAATTTGTGGCACAATCATTCCTGAAGGATATAGGAACCCATTTTCTAAAAATCAAAACTTCAGAAGTTCAGTATGTTTCCGGAAGCAACTTTACAGGAAATGGAAGAAACGGTGCTTTTTGGGAAATTTTAGAAGGATCAGTTGTTGGTGTGCATGAAAAGGCAACTTTTATCCCGGAAGGAATCGTTGAAGGAATCTGGACAGTTGATAATTCACCTTATTACATAGAGGGGCATCTCACCATTGAAGACGGACAAACCCTTACCATCTATCCGGGGGTTAAGGTGGCAGTGCGCGGGCCTTATCATTTTGCTGTTCAGGGAAATATTAAAGCCCTGGGTGCATCAGATAATAACATCATTTTTTCAAGCTCCAACCCAAACCTGTATTGGGATGGATTTGATTTTAATGCAACCCCGGCTACCAGTAATGCAAGGTTTAACCACTGCCTGTTTCAGTATGGCAAGGCACAGGGGGAAGGTATCTACAACGCCGGTGGAATTTTTGCTGTTGTGTATTATGACAATATTACAATCTCTAATTCAACCTTTCGGCACAACCTGGCTGATATTACCGGAACCTATTTACCGAGCGGAGGGGCAATTGCACTCTGGAATGCCAGCCCCATAATACAGAAATGTATCTTTTATGATAACGAGACCTATTATGGAGGTGCATTATTTTCATACGCAAATTCTAATCCGGTTATTTCAAATTGCCTTTTTTATGATAATAAGGCCAACAATGGCGGTGCCATTGCATTTTTTGATCACGGCCAGGGTATCCTGACCAACAATACCATAGTGGATAATACAGCATTAATGGGCGGGGGATTATACTTTTACTGGTCATCAAATCCTGAGATTATTAATACCATACTTTGGGGAAATGAAGCCTCATCTGCTGGCGACCAGGTATTTTCTGATCAACTAACAAGTAATCCTGATTTCTATTATTGCGATATCGAAGGGGGTCAGGCCGGTTTTGCAGGAACCACAATTAATGGTGCATACCTGTTCAATTCCGAATCCAACCCGATGTTCAGCGGTGATGAATTTCATCCCTATTCCATCGAAAATCCGCAATCAATTTGCTATAACGGTGGTACACCGGATTCGTCATTGTGGTTCTACCCTCAATACCTTCCGGCTACCTGTCTTTTGGATACTACTCGCATTCTTTTTGATAGAATCGATATTGGTGCTTATGAATGCCCCCTCCCAACGGGCATCAACGAAAACCCACTTCATGCATCAAGCACATTTGAAGCATGGCCCAATCCATTCCGAAATTCTACTCAAATTGTTTTTGAATTAGCTGAAGCTGCAAATGTGAAGATAGAAATCTATAATGCCATCGGCACAAAAACAGCCACCCTCGAAGATGGCTTCCTGCTTCAGGGCAAACACCAAACTACCCTCAACCATAATTTACCCGAAGGGATTTATTTCTGCCGGCTGCAAGCGGGGAGTGAAGTGATTGTTAAAAAGATAATCAAAAACTAACCGGGTCACATTCACGGGGCGACTTTAAGTCACCCCGTGAATACTAACCGGGTCATTTAGTTTAATTTAAAACAAATACATCATGAAAAAACCATATATTTTATTATTATTCATTTGCCATTTAGTTTTTTTTGGCAACGCACAATCTGTCCAAAAAGAGGTGTTCGGAAGCGCCGGAGGTACTGATTCCGTCCCAGGTTATAAAGTACAATGGACAATAGGGGAATGTTTAACCGAAAAATTAAACGGCACCAACTGTATCGCCACCCAGGGTTTTCATCAATACTATTATACCGTTACCAGTCTTCCCGAAATACCCAAAGTCAAATTTAACCTTAAAGTTTTTCCTAACCCCACCAGGGATTATTTAAATATAGATGTTCAGTATAAAGTACCTGAAAAGTTCCATTTTATCCTGTACACACAGGATGGCAAAATACTTACCAAAGGGGAATTTTTTTCCGCAAACCTCAAAAGGGTTGATCTTACAAAATATGGATCAAACCTAATGTTCCTGAAAATTGTACAAGTTTCATCAAAACAATCAGTAACATTTAAAATCATTAAAACATCAAATTAATTGCACCAATTAACTAACAATAAAAAATTTAATATCATGAAAACAAGAATAGCATTTTTACTTTTAGCCACTCTATTAACAGTAGACATGGTAATGGCACAAACACCGCAGGCTTTTAAATACCAGGCTGTGATAAGAGATACAACCGGACTGGCCCTTAAAAATCAACCGATAAGTTTACAGGTTTCAATCCAGAAAGGCGACAGTATTGTTGAAATCATTTACACCGAAATCCACAATATTAATACTGATGAAATGGGAATGGTAAATCTTTGCATTGGAGAGGGCTTTCCCATCTTTGGAATTTTCCCGGAAATTCAGTGGGGTGAAGATAAATACTTCACCAAAGTTGAGATTGACATGGAAGGTGGCACTAACTACCAGTTGTTAGGCACTTCGCAATTGATGGCAGTGCCGTATGCGCTATATGCTGAGAATTCAGGAAACAACCACTGGGAAAAAGGAGAAAACGGCATCCATTATGGAAATGGCAGAGTTGGAATCGGGACAACAAATCCCATAACGCCCCTGCATATAAAAGGTACATCAAACCTTTACCAAGGCCGCGAAATCTTACTTGTTCAAAATAATTCCAATGATGAAGCTTCTCATGCAACCATTAAATTGATGTCAGGTAATGGGAGTACCTCTACTAAATTACAGCATACTGCCGAAAGTTATGAGTGGGAAGGGCGGTCAGAATTAGGTATGCTGGGAAATGACGGCCAGGGACTTGTTCTGCAAGCAACCAATGAAGAAGGTGAAATAAGGTTTGAAACCGGAGGGGCAGGATTAGAGAAAGAACGGATGCGGATTACCGAAGATGGTAAAGTTGGAATTGGTACAACTGATCCAACAAACTATAAATTAAGGGTTGAAACCACAGCCGATGGAGGTGATGAAAGAGCAATTGCACTTTTTAAAAATAATTCAACTGCAACAGGCTCTTCATGTAGTGTTTATATTGGCTCAGGAGAAAGCGGTTCAACTTGCTTATCATATTTTGCCCCCAGTTATATCCATTGGGGAGGTAAATATAAAAGCCATACTTCTTTGCAAAACAGAGGTAAAGGCCTGGTATTTAGGACAGGACAAGATGATGAAGGTCGAATTGCTTTTGAATTTAGAAGGGAAATTGGAAGTTCTTATACCTATGACGAAAAAGTGAGTATAACGTATGAGGGAAATCTGGGAATTGGAATTACCAACCCTCAACATAAACTTCATATCGAAGGGACTAATTCTCAAGGTGAAAACAAGACTTACCTGAAACTGAAAAACAATTCAATGGATAATTATTCAAATGTGGAAATTAGAATGTTTGCTGGAGAAAATAATTCATGTCTTGCTTTAACTCATCATGCGGAAACATATACAGGATCGCAATGGGGAGATTATCAGGATGTCTCTGCTATTTGGAATAAGGGGCAAGGTTTGGTATTACGCTCATCGTCCACAGGTAGAATAAGTTTTGAGGTATTTGACGAAAATGCAAATATATTTTCTGAAAAAATGCGTATGGATGGAGATGGGAATTTTGGAATAGGAATTTTGGAACCCCAGCGCAAACTCCACATCAACGATGTGATGCGATTGGAGCCACGCTCAACAGCCCCTGATAATCCTGCTGAAGGAGATATTTATATGGACAGCAATGATCATGTATTGAAAGTTTATAATGGCACCGAATGGAAATCCTGTTGGTAATTGATAAGTCAGTAATAAGAAAAGAGATAAAAGAGGTGATTTGAAACCAAAGCCGGACCATTCAGGGTGTGACTTTAAGTCACGCCCTGAATATATCCTTTGAACCTTTCATCAATTAATTCACCTATTTATTAACCCATAAAATGGAGGAGCTATGAAAATCCCTACAAAGTAATTAATGGTAGTGGAGATGATATGAATTTTTACTAAAAAATTACGCACCTGTAATTCATTAAAACTTTTACACTTCATCGAAACTACCAATACAACAATCAAATTAACATAACCTTTCAACACAATTAACCGAATTAAAAATTAACAAAACAATAGTTATGAAAACTTTACTAAAATCAATAGCAACAACAATTATGTGCTTTATTGCACTGTCAGCTTTCGCTCAACCTTCGATGGATTACAACATTCTTATCGAGGACATCGAATTTCAACCCGGCGTTACCATCGACATTAACGTAAATGT
>JAOZRY010000354.1:0-187 GCA_029939965.1 Bacteroidales bacterium
CCTGATATTTTCGATATCAGGGCTTTTGTTTTTTTGGTCAACCACATTTCAAAATGAAATCAAATATTATCGGGACATAAAAAATCAGAGTTATTATCCCCATAAGAAACTTCACAATGTTTAAAAATATTCGGTTCTTCCGTAGTTTGTAGAAAACTCATCGATCCCCAATTTCCTTCACCATTTC
>JAOZRY010000354.1:287-4420 GCA_029939965.1 Bacteroidales bacterium
CTATCTTCGGGCACCGTAACTTCGCCCATAATAACATACGGGGAATTTTCTTTTGTCCAAGTCCCAAATATAATACTATTGTCCGGTATGGTGTCTGCACTTACCTGGCCTGCAGGCATTAAGAATGAAAGAAATACATGTCCTTGTATATAAATTGATTTCATTTTTCTAAATTTTAAAATTTGTTGGCCCTTAGCTTAAACTGTCTGACAGCTATTTCAACAATATCATTGAATTTGAAAACGTACCTTGCTTACATTTTAATTGATAATAATAAATACCTGATACTGCATTCGTACCACTATTGGTCGTTCCGTCCCAAATAATATTATGATCCCCTTTGTTATTAATAATATATGTTTTGACCAATAATCCTGAAAAATCATATATGCTTAATGTCGCCTGTTCATCGCTAATATTGACTTGGATTTTTGTTGACTTATAGAAAGGGTTGGGGTAGTTTTGGCTCAATTTTTCCGGTTTAGTTAGTAGGTTTTCATATCCAACATTAAGGTATTCTGATTCGATAGCCCCGATGTCGGGGGCAGGGCCAACATAGTTGTCAGGCGATAAATTCAATATTGTGTCATTTTCCCATACAAAAAAAGATAACCCGGTATTTACACATGGGGAATTTTCTAAAAGCGAAAAATCTTCATTTAAGGTATCAACAAAACATGGGCCTTGATTAAATATATTCCCCCCTGCATCAATTACCACTTCAGGAAATGAATCAACCTGGACTAATGAATTTGCAATTACAGCAACATCATCGGGGTTATAATAAATAAGTCCATGGTTTCCAAAAATTATTGAATTAGCAATAATTGGTTTTGCCCCCACACGACAGTATATTCCAAAATAATGGTTGAAGACAATGGTGTTGTTAAGCAGCCTGGGCGCCCCACTACATTCAATCCCGGAATTACTGCCATAAATTATATTGTTGTTAACTATCGAATTGTTTCGCATAACGCTTATGCCATTCCATAAGTTATTCTTTGCGATATTGTTAGAAATTGTATCAAATGATTCGTAAGATACAATGCCTTTAATATTCTCTTCTATTAAATTATTTATTATTGTTGAATTGCTGGTATGGCTCAATATCCCATCATCTTCATTATCATAAACAACATTATTATTAATAAAAGCAGTAGATAGGAATATCAAAATGCCGTCACCATTAAATCTTAAATTACAATTTTCGATAACAATATTTGAACTCTCACAATATACGCCAAATGGATTATATTCAAATAATGAGTTTTCAATAATAGCACTTGATGAAATAAATGCCAATCCCCCAATAAAATTATTATCGGGACATAAAAAATCATAGATATTATTTCCATAAGAAACTTCACAATGTTTAAAAATATTTGGTTCTTCCGTAGTTTGTAGAAAACTCATCGATCCCCAATTTCCTTCACCATTTCTTGTGAAAATTATTGGTTCACCTTCAGTACCTATTGCTACCACCCGGCCATTGATTCTTATAAATCCCACATCTAAAGTAGGATAATAAAAAGCAGAATCACTTATCGATGATTTTAGTTTTACTGTTACACCGGCTTCAATCAGGAGGGTGCTATCTTCGGGCACCGTAACTTCGCCCATAATAACATACGGGGAATTTTCTTTTGCCCAAGTCCCAAATATAATACTATTGTCAGGTATGGTGTCTGCACTTACCTGGCCGGCAGACATTAAGAATGAAAGAAATGTAATTCCTATTATATAAATTGATTTCATTTTTCTAAATTTTAAATTTGTTTTTTTATATTTCTAATAATATTATCAAGCAAATGTAAATAAAAAATGCCACTTTTTTAATTCGACACATCTGCTGCTTTATATCATTTCAAATAAGTGTTACAATTATTACAACTTTTTTGTGTGGCTTTTTTTAAAATCCGGAGAGGGAATTCTTTCACCCTCCCCGGAAAAAGAAACCTAACGTGTTATTTTTGTTTATCAATCCACAATTAGTTTGTTAAAATAAATCCCGTCATCTGTAATTAACCTGATGAAATATATCCCTTTGGGCTGCCCGGTCAAATTAATTTGCCCGGGTGAATTTATATTCATGTTAAGTACTTTTGCCCCAAAGGAATTAAAAATCACAACCTCAGCAGTCCCTGAAATTCCTTTGATGTTGAATATTCCATGTGAGGGGTTGGGATAGATGCAGATATTGTTATTTCCCCCGATTTCAATCCCGGCGGCCAACATCTTTATTTCGGTTATGGCCGACAGGCCGTTGGCATGGAACCGTCCCGAATGGTCAAGGCCCGGATCGTATTCAACTATTAGATCGAAAGTTTCATCACCGGCCGGGCGGTAGAGTTTGTAGTGGATGGTTTCATTATCTGCAAATCCATCGGCAGTTTCGGTATAGGCATCATCGCCATTTATTCCAAGCGCAATAGGATTCCCATTATATCCGGCCATCCCGGCACATAAACCTGATGGTGTGAAGGCAGCAACAATGTCGCCGGGTTGGAGTGATGAAATGGCTTTCCCCTGGATGGCAACGGTGTGGGTTGTTGGTGTTTGGCCCACAATGTCCCACGGGGAATTATCAGGCAGCCCTTCGCGGCTTGTTATTATATTTGATTTGCCCACACATCCTGGGAAGGTGATAGTAATTTCTGACGATACTTTAATTATATATGCACTTCCCGGAACCAATTCCTGAAGGGTATAAATACCACATTGCGGCCAATAAACCCCGGTGCCGATCAATTCTTTAACAATTACAATATCATCGGCAAACGGATCAAATACCGTGGATGTACTTGCCGGGCACTCCGACAGTACCGGAAGATAATGCCATCCTGGTTGAAACGAAATTACATTTGAAGTTAGAGGAACACCAAATATTTCCAGGGAATTAGTGGCTTCCATTTTAATTGCATAACCTGTGTTGGCGTTCCAATCGCCAATTGTATTAATGCCGTACTCCGGCCAAAACGTTCCTGTTAAGCTCTTCATAATAATAACATCATCGATAAGTTGGTTAAATACGTTTTCAAGTGCAGGATTTAAAGGCTCCAGATAAAGTGAAACGCCATTCCACCCTTCATTAAGAGAAATTACTTGTAAAAACGTTGTTTGCAAACTGGTTAAACCCGATAAACCAAAAGAAACAAATTGGCCAGTTGAATTTGGGAAGGATGGATCATATGTAGCAAGGGCAAAATACGCAACACTCTCTGTGCAATCAAAAATCTTCCAGTTGATCGTTTCATTGCTGGCAAAACCATCTTTTTCCTGTGTTGTAGCATCATCGCCATATGCGGTTACCGCTACATTCGATAATCCATCCCATTGCCCGGCACCCCCACATTGAAGTTCTCCTTCATCATCCATGTAAAAAACACCAATCCAATCACCTGCATTTAAAGGTTCGCCAAAGATATTGGGGTTTGCACTAAGAGGTATGGCAATGGTATGAGAGTTTAAATTTATTGAAAATTGCCAACCTTCGGGCAACCCACAACCTATTGACCCGATAGTTATCAAAAGATTATCAGTTGCATGGCTTTGGCAAGGTTCTATAGGAGCAACAGTTATGGTAAGTTCAACCATGCCGGTGGCAATATCTTGTAACCCTGGTTGGTATTCAGGATTAAGTATGTATTCATCATTAAACAAGCCATCGCCGGCAGTTGACCAAAGCACGGAACTGTAATCTTCAGCAGTTGCATCAAGAAAGGCAGTTTCATTTCCTGAGATGGTTAAATCTTCGCCGGCATTTACCAAAGGTTGCCAAATTATATTAATAGTTATATCATCAGCATCAGGATACGTACAGGGATCCAATGGAAATGCGACAAAAAGTAATTTTACATAACCTCTATAAGTATCATTAGGGCCAGGTGTGTAAACAGGATCTTCTATTAGCTGATTATTAAAAGTACCATCACCTTCGCCTAAGAGAGCAAAGTCCCAAAATACAACTGATGAATTTTCTGTTGATCCATCCAATTGCGCAGTACCTCCTTCACAGATATTATTATCCGGCCCGGCATTGGAAACCGGGAATGGTTGAAAACTAAGGATCATACAGTCAGTTACAGTTATTATATGTGTACTAACTGGTTCAGCTGTAAGGCAAAGTTCAACTG
>JAOZRY010001068.1 GCA_029939965.1 Bacteroidales bacterium
GCCCACAGTATGATCAGGGCATTCTTTGCATTCGAGGCTGCGGTTGTATATTTGCATGGCACGATCGCTCATACCCATACTCGAAAAACCACCATCATGGAAGAGGTTTTGCATGGTAACTTTTTTTGTTAAATCCGAAAACATTGTGATGCAATAATCGGCACACTCTGCTGCAGTAGCATTACCAAGTGGCGACATTCGTTCAGTAAAATCCATCAGGCCATCAATGCCTTTTACACCGCTACCTGCTGTTGTTTTTGTGGGCGATTGCGAAATTGTATTTACCCGTATTTTTCGTTCACGGCCATATATATAACCAAAACTTCGGGCTATTGACTCCAGCAGTGCTTTTGCATCGGCCATGTCGTTGTAGCCAAAAAGTGTTCGTTGTGCTGCAACGTACGAAAGTGCCAGCACCGAACCCCATTCATTAATAGCATCAAGTTTATAAGCAATTTGCAGCACCTTGTGGAACGAAACTGCCGAAATATCGAGGGTTTTCATCAGGAAATTATAATTAAGCTCATTATAAACATTTCCTTTCCGTACGTTCATCGACATTGCAACGGAATGTAAAATGAAATCAATTTTCCCTCCAAAATGCTCAACACTTTTTTTTATTAAATCTTCCAGGTCTTTTTCACTTGTTGCGTCAGCAGGTATTATTATGGAGTTTGTTTTTTTGGCGAGATCGTTTAATTCGCCGAATCGCATAGCTAAAGGTGTATTGGTAAGTACAAACTGCGCTCCTTCTTCATGTGCTTTTTCTGCTACTTTCCAGGCAATCGAAAGATCATTCAGAGCACCGAAAATAATTCCTTTTTTGCCTTTTAAAAGATGGTTAGCCATATTTAATTGTTTATTTAGTTTCTTTTTAAATAAAAAGTGCGCTAAAATAACTAATATTTTCAAAATCATTTTTTTGTTTTTTGGCTTCCCGTACAAAAATGGACACGACTAATTCTCAATTCATTATAGATTCCTCAGTCGCTACGCTCCATATCAATGACATTATTTTGTAACAGGCTGATTGTAAGGGGTAGTACAGATTGTAAGGGGTGGTAGAGATTTCTCCCCCCACAACAATAACGTAGCCCTGTATTTTTGACTGGAAAAAATTTGAGCGAAGCGGAAATTTTGAAGGGAGAAATCGGCATCTTTCATAATAAGCTAAAATTAGTTTACAATTTATATATGATTTACAAAAAACCTTATCTTTTGGTTTTTAACCTTAGTAGAAAA
>JAOZRY010000355.1 GCA_029939965.1 Bacteroidales bacterium
GTTTGTAGTCTACCATTTATGAGGATCACGAAGAATACCCCTATCATAGTTAAAGTTTGTTAAACTCAAAAAATCAGTATTAGAATGAACATCAGTTTTTTGTTTTTTTGCACGCTAAAAAAATATAGGAGTTTTATGGATATAGTAGTTAAAAATTTAACAAAAATTTATGGAATCCAAAAGGCTGTTGACGACATTTCGTTTCGTGTAAAAACCGGTGAAGTTCTTGGATTTCTTGGTCCCAACGGAGCCGGAAAAACTACAACAATGAAAGTCATCACCACCTACCTCTATCCGAATGCAGGAGATGTAAAGGTTGGTGAATTTTCGATCCTCGAACAGCCCGAGGAAATCAAAAAGCGGATTGGTTACCTGCCTGAGAGTAATCCTTTGTACGAAGATATGCCCGTTGTAGATTACCTCTATTTTGTGGCTAAACTCCAGCAAATAGAAAAATCGAAGGTTAGAGAACGTGTTCTTGATATGGTAAATGTGTGTGGCCTGGAGGGTGAAAAACACAAAAAAATTGGTGAGCTTTCCAAAGGTTATAAGCAACGTGTGGGATTAGCTCAGGCACTAATTCACGATCCTGATGTTTTAATTCTCGATGAGCCTACCTCAGGTCTCGATCCCAACCAGATAGTTGAAGTTAGGGAATTAATAAAAAAGATAGGTCGTGAAAAAACCGTAATTCTAAGCTCGCATATCCTGGCCGAGGTTGAAGCAACCTGCGATCGTATTCTTATCATCAATAATGGGAAGATTGTTGCCGATGGTACTGCCGCTGTGTTAAGAAAGCAAGCTCAGGGCAAGGAGATTTTAACGGTTAGAGTTGATGTGGAAGATAAAGGTACAGAGTCGAACGAGATTTTTAACTTACTAAAAGATATCGAATCTGTTGAAATGGTGGATATAATCAATAGCGAAGAAAAAACCTTTGAAGTTCAGAGTAAGCAAGGGGCTTCTTCGATCAAAGCAATTTTTAATCTCTGTGTTTCCAACGGATGGATTCTAACGGAACTATCGCCTGTCGAAACAAAGCTCGAAGATGTATTTAGAGAGCTTACCATGAATTAATCATCCTTCAGGTATTTGAGATTATGAATATTCAAACTATTAATATTAATTTTTTTTACACTAAAAATCATTCATAGAAATGAAGCAGATTTGGGTTATAAGTACAAGAGAGTTACAATCGTTTTTCGATTCGTTAACTGCTTATATCATGCTGATAGCATTTTTGGGATTTAGCGGATTATTTGCATGGCTTTATGGTTCTGATATTTTCTTTATCAAGCAAGCCAGCCTGCAAGCCTTTTTTGGGGTTGCTTACTGGACTCTGTTTTTCTTTATTCCGGCACTCACCATGCGCCAGTTTGCCGAAGAAAATAAAACCGGAACCATCGAACTGTTGCTCACCCGCCCTGTAAACGACTGGCAGGTAGTAATCGGAAAATTTCTTGCCACACTATTACTTATCGTTATAGCTTTGGCATTTACAATTCCGTATTACATCACGGTTGCAAATCTCGGAAACATCGATCACGGAGCCACAATTTCGGGTTATCTCGGTTTAATCCTTATTAGTGCATCTTATATCAGTATCGGCATTTTTACCAGTAGCATTTCCAACAACCAGATTGTAGGATTTTTGCTGGCACTTGCAATAGGCATTTTATTTCACTTCCTGTTTTCTTTCCTTGCAACGGGTACAGGCGGAATAGCCGGAGACATTATGTATTATTTAAGCATTAGTACACATTTCGAATCCATCTCAAGGGGGGTTATCGATAGCAAAGATATTGTATTCTTTCTGTCGCTTATATTTCTTGGATTGGTAAGTACAGAAGCCGTTTTGCAAAAAAACAGGAGTTAACAAAAACCTAACACAGAAAAAACTTGAAACATGAGAAATAAAAAATCAATAGCATCACAGTTAATCCTGATCGTGGTTGTATTGGTTCTGATTAATGTACTTTCAGAAAAGTTTTTTGTCCGGCTCGATTTTACTGCCGACAAGATTTACACATTAAGCAATGCAACCGAAGATATTTTAGAATCATTGGACGAACCGGTTACAGTAACAGCCTATTTTACACGGGGCAGTCAACAGGAAATCGAAAAAACAAGAAAAGATTTTAAAGAGCTACTCATCGAATATGCCAGCATTTCGGGTGGAATGGTGAACTACGAATTTTTAAATCCAAATGAAGACCCAATGGTTGAGCAGGAAGCTATGCAAGCGGGTATCCAGCCGCTAATGCTCAATATCAGGGAGAAAGATCAGGTAAAACAACAAAAGGTTTTTCTTGGGGCAAAAATTACTATGGGTGAGCAAACAGATGTTATACCTGTAATGCAGCCCGGTGCTGCCATGGAATATGCACTCTCTTCATCTATCAAAAAACTTGCTGTAATCGATAAGCCTATGGTTGGTTTTATTCAGGGACATGGCGAGCCTTTGGTTAGTTCGTTTCAGCAGGCAATGCAGCAATTACAGGTACTTTATAATGTTCAGCCGGTTCAACTATCCGATCCCGAGACAATACTTTCAGGATATAAAACACTGGCCATTATTGCTCCCACTGATTCGTTCCCAAATGCTGATTTGAAAAAACTGGACGACTACTTGTCCGGTGGCGGCAATCTTTATGTTGCCTTTAATCAGTTAGAAGGCGATTTTCAGGCTATGCGTGGAAATGTGGCTCAAACTAATCTGGGTGGTTGGCTTGAATCCAAAGGATTGAAAATTGAAAACAATTGTGTGGTCGATGCCAGTGCTGGTACCGTTGGTGTTAGACAGCAAACGGGTTTTATGACTTTTACACGTCAGATACCATTTCCTTACTGGCCTTTGATAAGGAAGTTTGACGAAGATATTCCTATTACAAAAGGCCTTGAGCAGGTAATGCTGCAACTTGCAAGCGAAATATCATTTGTGGGCGATACATCGCTTACTTATACTTCTTTTTTGGTTTCGTCAGAAAAGTCAGGAACATTGCCATTGCCTGTTTTCTTTAATGTTCAGAAACAATGGGGCGAAAATGATTTCCCCCTCGAAAATATTACTGTTGGTGCAATTCTTCAGGGGCCAATTGTTGGCGAAGTACATTCGAGTATTGTTGTGATTGCTGATGGCGATTTTGCAATAAACGGCGAAGGCCAGGAAGCTCAACAACGCCAGCCCGATAATGTGAGCCTTATGGTTAATGCTATCGATTTTCTTTCGGATGATACCGGACTTATCGATTTGAGAACCAAAGAAGTTACTTCAAGGCCATTGGATGAGCTTGATGACGGACGCAGAACTTTCCTAAAATGGCTCAATTTTGCGTTGCCAATTATTCTTGTAATTGTTTATGGATTAATCAGATCACAAATCAGAAGAAGAAAACGCATTAAAAGAATGGAGGAAGGATATGTTTAAAAAACTGAATGTAAAAACGTTGATAATTATTTTGGTGGTTCTTGCAGCCATCTATTATATTTCTACACTTACGGGCAATCAGGAGCGATCGTTCAGAGATGTTGTGGTGGAAATCGACACTGCTGATGTAACTAATATTTTTATCAATATTCCAAAAGAAAATCTTGAAATTGTACTTTCAAAAACAGGCCAAAGCGAGTGGGAAGTTTCGGGTATGGGTAATAAATACCCCGCCGACAGATCTATCGTAACGAATATCCTCAGTCAGTTTGCCAAAATGAAACCGGAAAGGCTTGCCGCCACTTCCGAGGCGAAATGGGATGCGTTTGAGGTGAGCGATTCAACCGGAACACGTGTAATACTTAAAGATGGAAAAAATGAATTGGCAGATATTTTTATCGGGAAATTTTCGTACTCACAACCACCGCAATCTGCACAACAAAATCCATATCAGCAACAGCAACAGCGAGGCACAATGACATCTTTTGTTCGCCTTACCGATGATACTGATGTGTATGCCGTAGATGGTTTTCTAAAAATGGCCTATCAGAATGATATTAACTCGTACAGGAACAAAACGCTTGTAAATGTTAATAAAAATGATATTTCCAAACTGGAGTTCCGTTATCCCGACAGAGCCATTTCGCTTACCAATGATGAAGGTATTTGGATGATGAATGGTCAACCTGCCGACTCAGCCAAAACAGTAAATTTTATTAACAGTATCTATCGCCTCAACAGTTCTAATTTTGTGGATCCTTCAACCCAAAAAATAAGCGATGCCACGTACAAGGTTTCCATCGAAGGAAGTAATTTTACTCCCATCGAACTTTTGGCTTATCCAACTTCTGATACATTAATTAAGTTTGTTGTAACGTCATCAATTAATCCGGGAGCAGAGTTTGATGGCTCCAAGGCCACACTTTACGAAAAAGTTTTTGTTGATGAAACAGCATTTTTACCCGACATGGAATAGTGTTTAAGT
>JAOZRY010001069.1 GCA_029939965.1 Bacteroidales bacterium
GCAAAAACTCCCATTGATTTTTATCATCCAACAAACTATATTCGAGTTGATAGGCGACGCTCCTACGAAAGTAACGCAGTTTTTTATTCAGTGTATCTTTTTCATTCAGAGTATCATTTTCATTCAAAGTATCCTTTTTCGATTCATCGGTTTCATCATCAACATCAATTTTCTGACTAAAAATCCCACTTTTAACTTTCCAATACTCTTTTTCTTCGGTATTATTAAAAAGGTCCTCAAAAATGGTTTCTAATTGTTCAAGCTCGGCAATGTCCTTTTCTTTGAGAGAAACAACTCTAATGGGATCAATTTTTAGAGTAAGGGAATCGTCCTGATTATCGGAAAAATATAGATTTCCTAAAAAATCGGTATAGGAAGTGGTATGTTCAGGTACCGATTTTTCGGCCAGTTTTGTAATATCTTCATCTAATTGCGAGAACGAACTTTTTTTAAATTTAATGCTGGTTTCAATATCGGCAGTACTTCTTTCGCGGATAAATGTTTGATTTCTGATAGTTGTTTTTTTATAATTCAAATCTTTGTTTTCCAATACTTTTTTTACAATTGCTACCGGATCGGGGTTGCTTCCAAAAATTAGTATCTCACTCAAATTAATTATATCTTCTTTTAAATAAACCACCGTAGTTGTGTCTAATTCACCAATAGTTATGTTCCTGATTTTGTAGCCAATGTACTGAAAACGTAATGTGTCGGTTATTTCCAAATCCGTAATGTTTATCGAGAAATGGCCTTTCTCGTTGCTAATTGCACCTTTGTGCTTGTGCAAAACAAATATATTGGCATACGGAAGAGCTATTTGTTTATCCACATCCATAACACATCCTTTTAGCTCATCGATCGAATTGCCACTTTCGTTGGTTTTACTAATTGTTGAATCGTGGTTTGTTTGCGAAATTCCGTTAGCAAACATTATTAAAACAGTAAGTGCTGATAATAGGAATGTCTTTTTCATATTATATTAATTTGATCAGGTTTCGTGTTTTTTTCACTTTCATTAGGTAGCCTCCATGAATGAATGCTTCAATGATTCAATGATTCAATGATTCAATGATTCAATGATTCAATGATTCAATGATTTAATGCTTCAATGCTTCAATGATTTAATGCTTCAATGATTTAATGCTTCAATGATTCAATGCTTCAATGATTCAATGCTTCAATGATTCAATGATTCAATGCTTCAATGATTCAATGCTTCAATGCTTCAATGATTCAATG
>JAOZRY010001070.1 GCA_029939965.1 Bacteroidales bacterium
ATCATTTGAATAAAATAATTTTTGCTTCGGCGTTTCACGCCATAAAACCATTTGCAGAGCGGCAACATTATTATTAGCATTACAGCCAACCCAATGAAAGTTGCCAAAACACCTCCTTCGCGATAAAAGAAATCCATCCGTTTTACAAAAATCCCCAAAATAGCGAGATGCACTCCGTAGAAGAAAAGTGGTACTTTACCAGGAATGCTAAATACCATCAACAATTTAGGGGCAACTCTGCCAATGGCAATAAATATTGTTACTCCTAACACTACCGCACCAAATGCCCACAAATTCATAAATAAACTTGGTGGGTACTTTTGATCGATAAAAAAGGAAAAAGAACCGAAATCGGAAAATGGAAATGTATTTCCAAAACCCCTGCCCAACCTCAAAAATATTGCTATCACAAAAGCGACACCTGCAATCGACAAACCCATCAAAATTCGTTGTTTATCGGTTTTCCAAATACTAAGCCATCCGTTTGCCATAACCGAACCCAAAATAGCAAGGGCAAACCATGGCAATACCGGATATTTATTAAACTTACCCGAATCGATAAATGATTGCATCAAAACCTGCATCCATGGAACTTCGGGATTGTAGGAAATTTGCAATAGTAAAGCATGAATTATCAATAAAGAAAGTGCAATAATCAACCGTACCTGCCATTTGAGCTTTATGATAAAAGTGAGGAATATCATGGAAATACCAATGGTAGCGATTATCCCAAGATGCCAGGGCTTTAATTCAGCAAATCCTCCCCACGAAGAATTTACCCAAATCATTTGCACCAAAACCAAAAACAGTCCGCGCTGAATAAGATGCCAGCGAACAGTCCAATCCGAAACTCCTTTTGCAATACGTTGGTTATACGACCACCAAACCATAGCTCCGTTCATCATCAAAAATCCGGGAGCACAGAGGTATCCAACATATCGAAGTGCAAACTGACTCCACGATGGAAAAAAAGGATCGAGTGGGTCGAGCTGATTCCAAATTGAATTGAAATAATAGGAACTGTGGCCAAGAAGCATAAGTATGCCTACAAAACCACGAAACTGATCGATGTATTCGAAGCGTTTCTTTTTATTAGCAATGTTACTCATAACTTAGGTTGAGGTATGCTACAGTAGGACAATTATTTCGCCGAACATTATGACAGACACCAAATTAGTGTCCGTCCATAAAGTAGGTGTTTGGTTCAGAATGTTCGAGTTCGAGGCTTGCGAAGTCTT
>JAOZRY010001071.1 GCA_029939965.1 Bacteroidales bacterium
GAAAAAAGACCATATTTTACAGGATAACTTACCTTTGTATATTTATTATCACCGCAAATATTCAATTCGATTGAAATATTTTTGGTTTGAAATTTATTGGTCTGGAGTGTCTGAGTTTGCAACATTTGAGTTTATTTAATGAGTGAGTTAAATTTCATTATGCTTTTTTGTATAAAAATGATTAATCAAGATCTTCAAGGGGACTTTTTATGCGGGAAATATCCTTGTCCATTACATGGGTATAAAGCTCAGTTGTTTTAACATCTGCATGACCCATTATTTCCTGCAGCATACGTATATTGATTCCATTTTCCAGCATTGTGGTAGCAAAGCTGTGACGCAGGGTATGGCAAGTTACTCTTTTGTCAATATCAGCTCTGTCAGCTGCTCTTTTAACTGCTTTTTGCAGGCCTGATTCCATGACATGATGCCTGCGTTCACGTCCTGACCTTGGATCAATGGAACGTTTTTTGGAGGGGAAAACAAATTGCCACCTGGTTTCCATGGCTGCGTTTCTAAATTTTCGACCCAGAGCCGCAGGAATATATACTTCCCCAAATCCCTCTTCAAGATCACGGTGATGCATACTCTTAACTTTTTCAATATGACTTTCCAATTCAGGAATAATCGGATCAGGCAAGATGGTACTGCGCCACTTGTCTCCTTTGCCAAGTATGTGGATCCGTTTGCGGTCAAAATCAAGATCCTTGATGCGCAGACGTACGCATTCCATAAGACGCAGACCCGAACCATAAAGGAGTTTAGCCATTAAGGCATGAATCCCTGTTATGTGATGGAATAGATGTTTAACTTCCTTCTTGCCGATAACAGTAGGTAATTTAGGCTTTCTTTTGGAACGAGAAGGTTGAATTTTTTTATCCAGAGGTATATCAAGAACATTCCGGTAGAAAAAGACAAGAGCATTAAGAGCCTGGTGCTGGGTCGATGCTGATACGTTTTTTTTCAAGGTTAAATGTGATAAAAATTGTTCAATTTCCCTGGAATTAAGGTTTTTTGGATGGATTTTGTTGTGAAAACGTATATAACGCAATATCCATTGGCAGTAAGCTTGTTCTGTGCGGTATGCATAATGGTGATAGCGCAGAACTTCACGCACCTGGTCCATTAGTTTCAATTTTGGATCTGGCTGAAATTTTGATTGACTTTCCATATTAGAGTGATAATATCACTATATAAATAAAAAGGAAAGCGGAATTTGATATGTGGAATGTGTTT
>JAOZRY010000356.1 GCA_029939965.1 Bacteroidales bacterium
TATAAACTTTTATCTCCCCGTTTTTAAGCCTTTTCAAATAGTTTTTTAAATCCCTTTTTACCTCAGGAGCCAGTATTACCAACCCAATCATATTTGGAAAAGCCATACACAAAACCATCATATCCGAAAAATCCATTACTGCATCCAGCGATGATGATGCCCCAACTATGATGGCAGACAGAAAAATTAGCTGGTAAATGGTATCGGAAATTTTGCGTGTTTTAAAAAGCTTCAGGCTAAAACCACCAAACAGATAGTCGAATCCTTTTTGGCCGTAATACGACCAGGAAATAAGTGTAGAAAAGGCAAACATAGTAACGGCAATAAGCAGAAGATACGGAAACCAGGGAAACACTTTTCCGAAGGCAGCAGAAGTAAGTTCCACACCCTGGAAACCGTTTGTGTTTTCGGCAAAACCTGTAAAAATAATTACCAATGCTGTCATTGTGCAAATTACAACTGTATCGATAAAAGGCTCCAAAAGAGCTACAATTCCCTCGCTCACGGGTTCGGTGGTTTTGGCTGCCGAGTGTGCAATGGAGGCCGAACCTACGCCGGCTTCGTTGCTGAAAGCACCACGCTGAAATCCAAAAATTAATACACCAATAAAACCACCTTTCATGGCATCAGCCGAAAAAGCACCATTCCAGATAAGTGATAGTGCATGACCTGTATTGTCGATATTCATCCCGATTATTATAAGAGCGGTTCCCACATAAAGCACAGCCATAAAAGGAACTATTTTTGATGTAACCTTTGCTATGCTTTTGATGCCTCCAATAATCACCAAACCAACCAAAAGAGCCATAACTAATCCGTACCAAAAACCATGATTTTCCATAAAAGGAAAAAAGGTTTCGAACTGCTTAAAAGCCTGATTTGATTGTAGCATATTACCTCCTCCCACCGAACCACCTATAACAAGTATTGCAAAAGTAATGGCAAGAAAATGCCCCAAATAACCAAGATTTCTCTTTTTTAATCCATCGCGGAGGTAGTACATTGCCCCGCCCGAAACTTCACCTTTTCGGTTAATTTTCCGGTATTTCACTCCGAGGGTACACTCTGCGAATTTTGATGACATACCTAACAATCCTGCTAAGATCATCCATATTGTTGCACCCGGCCCACCAATGGTTACTGCAATTGCCACACCGGCAATATTGCCAAGCCCTACCGTGGCCGAAAGCGCAGTAGTTAAGGCCTGAAAGTGCGAAACTTCTCCTTCGGTTCCCGGCTTGTCGTATTTGCCACGAATAAGATTTATGGAATGTTTAAACCCACGGATATTAATAAACCGCATGAAAATGGTGAAGAATAGCCCTCCAAAAATCAACCAGACCACAATGAGTTTTATAGGAGCCGTTACCACCTCGCCCTCATCATCCACCAGCGGTACTCCATTTTTATCTCTAACTACATCGTCGTAAATACCTGTTGCTGAAAACGGATCCCAGAATAATACTTCAGATAACGCATCCACTACAGGCACAAACAAATTATCGATACGCTGACTTATGGTAATTTGTGAGCTATTGGCCGATTGGGTGGAGTCCTGCGATTTCCTGTCAACAACAGCATTTGCCTGCAAAGCCGAAAAAAGGATTGCGAATAAAACTATGGTATAACGGATTGATCTATTCATCTGATCATCTTGTTTCTTCTGATTTTTCTCTTTTCAATTTTTTCATAGCAGCAAAGTACTCGTGCGTTTCGCTTACCACAACCGGCGACAACAGCAGCAAAGCAATCAGATTGGGAATGGTCATAAATGTAATTACCATATCAACAAAATGCCAAACAATATCGATACCCCAAACCGAGCCAAGAAAAACAAACAACGCATATACATAATAATAAGGTTTGATAACCTTTTCGCCAAAAAGGTAATTGGCAGCACGAGTACCGTAGTACGACCAGCTGATAACCGTTGAAAAAGCAAATAACATAAGGCCTATTGCTACAATGTGCGATCCCATATAATGCAACCCAATTTCGCTCAATCCAATTTCCATAGCTCTAATAGTCATGCTTACACCTTTTTCAACACCCGGCTCATTCCAGGCTCCTGTAATTATTATAGTTAATGCCGTAAGCGTGCAAATGATTAGTGTATCAACAAGAGGTTCGAGCGAAGCTACAAGCCCTTCGCGTGCCGGAAATTCGGTTTTTGCTGCAGCGTGTGCAATAGGTGCCGATCCCTGACCTGCTTCATTTGAAAAGAGTCCGCGACGAACTCCCCATATCAATGTCATAATAAATGTTGAACCAACAAAGCCCCCTGTTGCAGCAGTTCCTGTAAATGCATCGCTAAAAATTAAATTAAATGCACCTGGAATATTTTCATAGTTCAGCCCCAGAATTACTAAAGCAGCACCAACATAAAGTATGGCCATCAAAGGCACCAGTTTGGAGGTAACTTCTGCTATCCGTTTCAGCCCTCCAACTACGATTAAAAGAACAAGCAATGTTGTGCCAATACCTGTCCACAATACCGGAATTCCATAACTGGTATTCAGGGCATCGGCCATGGAGTTGGCCTGAGCCATGTTGCCCGTGCCGAGGGAACAAAGGATAGCTGCTACAGCAAAAATACCTGCCAGTACTTTGGCAAAACCACCGAGTTTGTTTTTTAAACCATGTTCCATGTAGTACATCGGGCCACCCGAAACACTTCCATCAGAATTGAACTGCCGGTACTTGTGCGACAATGTACATTCGGCGTATTTTAATATCATACCCAAAAAACCTGTTACCCACATCCAGAATATAGCTCCCGGCCCTCCCAAATAAATTGCCAGAGCCACGCCAACAATATTTCCGGTTCCAACCGTTGCCGATAGTGCGGTAGTAAGTGCCTTAAAATGACTCACATCACCTTTGTCGCCTTTTTTGTCGTACTTCCCGGCAACTATTCTTATCGAATGTACCAGCTTGGTAACATTAATAAATCTAAGCTTAAAAATGAAATACAAACCCGTAGGGATTAGCATGAAAAGAACAGCATAACCGCCAATATATTCGTTGTAGGCTACAATTAAGGTGTCGATTGTTTGTATAATAATGTTCATAAATTGTGTAATTAAAATATGGAAGCACTCAACAATGGAAAGATTTTATATGAATGATTGATACGACTCTGCAACACTATTCTAATAGTATTTAAATGAATGCAAAGTATCAATCTTGTTTTTATCAAAATGCTTTTAAAATGAATAAGTTATTTCTGTTTCATTACTAAGGACAAAAATGTAAAAACTTTTCCTATTGGCAAAGTAATGCGATAGATTAGAATAGTTTTAAGGAACGTATCAAAATAATGTTTCGTTAATAATTTGACCATCAGGTAGAGCCGGGCAAATTGATGAAGATTGATGGAGATTGAAAAAGATTGATGAAGATTGAATGCCTGTTTCCTTCAATCTACTTCCTCCAATCTCATTTCCTGCTTGTTCGGGTTAGATTTTTATGTTACCAACAATTAAGCTGGACAAATTGAAGAAAAAGAGCCATCCCACACGTATGCGTAGCCATCAGGCCAAAGGAGGAAACTTATCAGGCTACCGATAAAATATTCTGATAAACCCAGTATGGGTTGAGCTATATGATTTTGTAATGTTTATTAACATATTTAAACTATAGCGAAACCCATACTGGGTTTTGAGTTCATTTACATTACAAGTTTTTTAACTACAATAGCAGCAACCCATACTGGGTTGAACAGGAGAGATGTGTTTGCTCCTTCTCCATTTAATGCCCAAACAATTCTTCTGATAATCCATTAACCCGTATGTAACAAATCTCTGCAAGAAAACTCCCTGTTTTAGGAAGTGGGTATCAGAAATCGCTGTGATTGAGGCGGACGAATTGTTGAAAATCAAGGAGTTTACTTTTGTAAATGACTGGTTTTAAAGACAAGCGTAACGAAGAAATCGGACATTATGGACAAACACTAATTAATAACGTTTCTTATTTGAATGAGATAAAAGTCTTTTTACTGAAGAATCAACATTACCTGATATTACAACTTTTGAATCAAAACGGTTATTTCCAATTTTATTCGACTTTGTTTTTGATAAAACATTTAACTTGTCAAGGATATTTTTATTTCTAATATTTATTCTTGATGTAATTCTTGACGATAATGGTATAAAAGCACCACTATATATTGTTGGTAAACCAATTTTTGCATATCGGTCGCTGAACCAAATAAAATAACTCGTATTATCTGAATTATTTGGAACATAGATCATCCTTTTGTATTTACGAATAGTACCAATTCCAGTCAATGGATATGGAATCTCTTTTTCTACAATTGATCTGTTTGTAGATTTTGCAAAGTCTCTAAGTATTTCAATATTTGATTTCTCCATCATTTTC
>JAOZRY010000357.1 GCA_029939965.1 Bacteroidales bacterium
AAAAAGATAGCACAAATTATTATTGCTGTAATATTCTTAACAGGAATATCGAGTCAGGGCATTGCTGCAAATGGCGATGGAAATGAAATTAAGATAATAAAGAATAACCTGAAGGTTGAATTGAAAACTGCCTCAGAATCAGGGATTAATACAATTCTGGTTGTTACGGATATAAATGGAAATAACCTTGAGGAAGCAATCAAAGTAGCCGAAGGTACAGCAGCTTTGCGAAGCAAAGTAATGGTAGCCATTGTCAACCGCGACCTGGATGAGAATAATAATTTGAATCAAAAATATAACCTTGCCCGTTATCCCACACCTTTTCTGCTGATTGTTTCGCCAAGTGGGTCTATCACAGGCGGCTCTGCTCCAGGAAGAATAACACCCGAGAAACTTGCTGCTTACGTTCCCAGTCCATGCCACAATCAGGCACTGTCAGCACGTCTCAATCATAAAGCAACTTTTATTTTTATTACCGGTAAAGAAGCCAAAACTAAAGGTGAATGGAATAGCCTAATAGAAACGGTTCAGTCTTCGTTAAGTTCTGAGTCTGAAGTGATAAGTGTGGATGTTGATGACGAAAACGAGAAATCCTTTCTTTCCAGAATCGGCTACAAAAATGAGGCTGTTCCAATGTTGATGGTATTGAATGCCAGCGGACAGGTTACCGGAAAGTATGTAAAACTTCCGGAGGCCAATGTTGTGGCAGCCGCTGCCACTAAGGTTGTTTCAAAAAGCTGTGCAAGTAGTTGCCCCGGTTCAAAATCTTGTTCGAGTAAGGAGAAGGCGAAATGCGGAAGTAAATAAAATGGAGTTTGTTTTAAGATGGTTTTTCTTGGAAAGCTGCCTCACAGGGGTGGCTTTTTTTGGTATTATTGCGAAATAAGTTGGGCAAAGCTGGCGAAGTTATTTCGTAACAATGCCTTAGTGTTATTCCCGATTTTATTATTAATAGTGGACATCTTATTATAAATGGCAAAAATTAGTTTACCCCGTTAAATGTATTATTATTTTGTGCTATTATTTAACGGGGTGAACCTCATTAAATCTATTATTGTTTTGTGCTATTATTTCACGGGGAGAACCCTGTTAAATGTATTATTGTTTTGTGCTATTATTTCACCGGGCTTACATTTTTGCGTGATTTTCAATAAACCTTATTTTCTGCTTTAAACCTTAGTAGAATATAATTGCAACCACCTCCCCAAAACCTTATTACCTTATTTTCAGACATATAATAAGGTAATAAGGTTGGGTTGGATTAATAATTATCTTCTGTTACTAAGGTTAAAAAAAAATAATAAGGTTTTCTTTCACAAACAAAATGTAAACTCCGTGAAATAGATTTACATTCGGTACTTTAATTTAACGGGGTAAACCGAGAAAGGAAAGATGCCTAATAATTAAGTTTTTTTTAAAAGAATAAAAGCAATGCGTATTTTTAATACTTTGTACAGGCAATTCATGTCGTAGCCAGATGGTGGAAGGTTTTTTGAAACTCTTCAGGCCTCATGATGAGGTTTACTCGGCAGGAACAAATCCGGCAAATGCTGTTCACCCAAAGGCCATCCGGGTGATGAAGGAAGTTGATATAGATATTTCAGAGAATCACCCAAAATCAGTTGATCAGTTTTTAGACTTTTTAAACAAAGTTTAGTTTTTACCCTTGGCCTTCAATTTATTCACTCACATCTCTATAAATCATCCACAATCCTGGATATTGCATCTAATAAGGATTCTCCCAGTTTTTCCGACCGCTCAGGCGACCAGCCATAAACAGGATCTGGTAAATTAGCATTGTCTTTAAAAGGCATTTCGATGGTCATCGAAAGGCATTTAAATTTTTCGCCAATGGCTTTGGAACAAATATTCAGGTTTGCTGTACCCGGATCATTAACGGGATAACCATGCTCAGTTTGAAAATCAGGACTAATTTCCACCCAACTCTTTTTGAATTTCTCGAGTAGGAATTTCAACTTTTCATTAAATGATGGAATGCCTTCGATAGATGAAATAAAATTATAAGAAAGGGCTTCATCGGAGTGAATATCAAGGTTTAAATCAACGCCTTTCTCCTCCATCTTTTTAAGGATGTGGTAAACTTCAGGTGCCTTTTTGGGGTCAGGATTTCCCCATTCGCGGTTCAGGTTCATGCCTGCTGCATTAGCACGCAAGTTTCCGGCAATTGCACCATCAGGATTAATAAGAGGAACAATATAAAAGACGGCCTTATTCAAAAGAGACCTCGACACAGGATCATCCATTTCCACAAGCCTGCTTACTAATGCTTCAATAAAAAATGATGCCTGGCTTTCGCCGGGATGCTGACGAGCGATTATCCATATTTTCTTCGAATCATCATATTCATTGCCAATAGTAAGAAAGTCAATCTCCCTGCCTTCGCATGTTTTTCCCAGGCTTTCATATTTTATCAATCGCGAAAACTGAATGTTATGGATAAATAAAAGATGATGCTCATAAGTATAAGGAGCAAAATATGCATAAAAAATGGCATTGTGTTCGGGCTGGTGATCGATAGTTAATACCTGCCCGTCAAATTTGGTGGGAACCATAAACCACTCTGTTTTATCGTAGGATGCCCTGACCATATAATCTTCAAACCCTTCGGGGTAGCTGGCCTCTCCTGCATTGAGTATCTTCATCCTTAAAGTGGTTCCCTGACCCCCCGATACTCTGAAATAAAACCACTGAAAAAACTCAGCATTGGTATCCTGCCGTATTTTTAACTCTATGTTACCCGAATCCCTAGTGTTGATAACCTGTATGTTGCCGCTGTCGAAATTTGATGTTATGTTTATCATGTTTAAATATTTTTTACAAATCTGAGATTTTTTCATTTCATTTCGTTCTGTTTGTGTATAAAAAGTCTTAAATCATTGTTATGTTGATTGATTTTAAATTGCTGGTAAATCATCGAAAGTTTATATTTTTCAAAGTAGAAATTGCTATCTTGCCTTAAATTTAGGGGCAAAACTCAGTTTAAGCTTTTATTTATTTTATTCTCACAATCAAAATTCAGCAAAAAAATGAAAATAGTTTGCATAGGAAATTTTCCTCCACGTAAGTGCGGCATCGCAACATTCACCGAAAATTTAATTAATTCAATTTTACGTGCAGCTTCTGATCACGAATTGGATTTGGAAGTTGAGCTCATTGCCATGAACGATCTTAACCAGTTATATCCTTATCCTGACATTGTTAAACTCACTATAAATGATCAGAAGAAGGATGATTATTTGAAAGCAGCAGCATACATAAATAATTCAGGAGCCGATCTTTGTCTGTTTCAGCACGAATACGGTATCTACGGTGGGAATAGTGGTTTGGTGATCCTCTCTCTTTTGCGGCGGATTAAGATTCCGGTTGTATCCACGTTTCATACAGTATTGCAAAGCCCTACATTTAATCAGAAAGAGGTTTTGAGTAAGATTGCTGAATATTCAGAAAAGATAGTGATAATGAACGCTATGGCTATTCCATTTTTAACAGATGTGTATGGTGTCCCAAAATCCAAAATCACCGTAATTGAACATGGTGTTCCTGATTTTGGAAGTGTTGATAAAGATAAAGTAGTACGACCTGAATCGTGGAATGGCCGCAAAGTACTGTTAACATTTGGTTTGCTGGGGCGAAGTAAAGGAATAGAAACCGTAATAAAAGCGTTGCCGGAGGTTGTGAAACAATATCCTGATCTGCTTTATGTGGTTCTTGGCAAAACACATCCACATGTGGTGAAGTATGCTGGCGAAGAGTACCGCGAATATCTTGAAACACTTACACGTGAATTGGGTCTTGAGAATAATGTTGAATTTCTTAATAAATATGTTTCTGAGGAAGACCTTACCAATTACCTGTTGGCATCTGATATTTATGTTACACCATATTTAAATAAAGCTCAGATTACCAGTGGAACTTTGTGTTATGCCGTGGGAGGAGGTTCTGCGGTAGTATCTACACCTTATTGGCATGCCGAGGAATTGTTGGCTGAGGGTAGGGGGCGGTTGTTCAACTTTAACGATCATAAAGGGCTTTCTGAAATATTAATTGAGCTGTTGGATGATCCTGACGAGCTGGAAAAACTGAAACAGCGTGCGTATGCCTATGGATTAAAAATTGCCTGGCCAAGAATTGGTTTTGAGTATATTTCAACATTTGAAATGGCTATTGAAGGATTTGATCAAAAATTTGAGCACCTAAGGCAATTTGAAATTGAAATTCCTGAATTTAATATAACGCATCTCGAACGAATGACAGATGATACAGGACTTATTCAGCATGCTAATGGCTGTGTTGCCGATTACAAAACAGGATATTGCCTCGATGATAATGCACGTGCACTAATGGTGTGTTTGATTGC
>JAOZRY010000358.1 GCA_029939965.1 Bacteroidales bacterium
AATTTGTTGAACCCTATCAGGGTTCTGTAATATGGCTATTGCTTAACCACAGGCTTCGCCTGTGGCTATTCACATTAAACCACTTTGTGGTTAATTTTAATCCTGAAGGGATTAAACGCGAATAGCCCTGTTTAGCCTGTCCCGATTTTTCTTTGGGAAAGTGCAGGGAAAATAACAGGAAATGAATGTATGAATAATTGGGCTACCCGCATAAAGTTGGACACTACTAATTATCAATTCATTAAGAATTTACTTCCTGTACCTGTGCATAGCCGCCAGGCTATGAAAATGGTGTTTTGAAAATTTATAGAATAGTTTGGATATTAAATGGAGATGGAGCAAACACATTTCTCCTCTTCAACCCAGTATGGGTTTCGCCATAGTTGAAATTCACAAGAAGTATTGTAAAAACGTAACCCATACCGGGTTGTAGAGCAGATATCAAATTAACCAGAGCTACAATAGCGTAACCCATACTGGGTTAATCAGAATGTTTTATTGGTAGCCTGGTAAATCTCCTCCCTCGGCCTGATAGCCATGCATTATGTGTTGGATGGCTATTTTTCTTCAATTTGTCCAGCTTAACGTTGGTAGCCAAACTTTTACTATTTTTACCCCCACCCAAAATAGAGTTATGCTACATAGAATTTACAAGAATATGATTTTTGGTCTGGTACTGATTTTGGCTGTTTCGGCTTGTGCTGTGAAAAAGCTAACTAAGCAGGGGCAACAATTCGAAGCCGCAGGCATGTTTAAAGAGGCCTCCGAAATGTATTACAATGCTTTGGTAAAAAAGCCGCAAAAGGCTGATTTGAAAATTGCGTTTAAACGAACCGGCCAATTGTATTTGGAGGATATTTCGGCATCGGTAAAAAACACATTTAATCGTGGAGAATACAAAGAGACTGTTTACAATTATCTTGAAGCGATAGAATTGATTACCAAAGCCGATCGTGCAGGTATTTCGTTAAAACCGGATCCATCAATGGAAAGGTATTATGGCGATGCTAAAGATTTTTATCTTGAAGAGCGTTATAGCCTGGGATTAAAATTTATTACCGATCAGGATTTTACAGAAGCCGAAAGGGTGTTTAGCGAAATATTTAAAATCGACCCTGAATATAAGGAAACCCGAACCTACCTTAATGAGGCTACCTTTGAACCTATTTATCGTGAGGGTTCGCGGTTATTTATTGAGGGCAGATTTATGGAGGCTTTCGGTAAATGGGAAAGTATTTATGCACGCGAAAGGAATTATAAAGATGTGAAAGAGCTAATGGATCAAGCGCTTAGCGAAAGATACAATGAAGGTACGCTACTTTTGATGAACGAAGATTTTGATGATGCTGCCCTGGCATTGGGTGATGTTTACAGGGTTAATCCCAAATTTAAGGATGTGAAGGAGCAATACATCGAGGCCCGGAATGAGCCGATTTACCGACAAGCAAAAATATATTTCGACCAGGGGAAATGTCGTTCGGCCTATTTTGACTATGAACATATTATTGATGATGCCGGGGTTTACAAGGATACAAAGGTTTTAAAAGATAAGGCCTTTAAATGTGCTGAGTATCCGATTGCAGTTTATTCGCCCCCTCTTGAACGTTACACAACCGATGGTGCACAATTCGAAAAAACATTAATCAAAAATATATTAAACAGGAATAATTTGTTTTTGAAAGTGTTCGACCTTACTTCTGTCGATAACAGGCTTGAAAAACGGTTAATTAGTCAATCAGGTAAAATAGATCAGCAAGCACTAAAAAATCTCTACCAAAGCAAAGGGATAAAAGCATTATTGATTCTTGGTTACAATGATTTTAAGAAAAACAAGGGTAAGCTACTAAAGGAAAAGAAACATGGTTTTGAACGAATCATTACAAAAGATCCTGAGGGAGGAACCAATTTTTACGATAAGGAGATTACATATTATGAATATTCTCAGCAAAATGAAATTGAACTAAAAGTTAGCTACATGCTTATTGATGCATCATCAGGCGAAATAATGCTTTCTGATACGTACAGCGACTCCAAAAATGATGATATAAAATATATTACCTACAATGGCGATCGGAATAGCTTATTCCCTGCAAAGGGGAGCAACAACAACTGGTTTATCGATGAAAGTGGGTACAAAAGATTGCAATCGTTGTTGGTGGCAGAAACCAACATCGAGTCGGTCGGAAATTTACAGGCACAGCTTTTTAAGGATTTAACACGAAAAATTGCCAGAGACATTGATAATTTTAATCCCGAAAAATGAAAATACTTTTATCATTCCTCATTATCGTTTTACTTATTTCGTGTTCTTCCACCAAAAAACTCAGTTACGAAGAGTTGATGGAAGGTGCTCCTGCATGGGTTAAGTCCGGGCCAAATACACAAGGTTTTTTTCATGGTGTAGGTATGGCTACCAAAACCGGAACTCCCGATGATTACCGCGAAATTGCCCGACAAAATGCATTATCGGAACTGGCATCAGGCATTTCTGTAACTATCTCTTCTACTTCAGTTCTCAATCAATACGAATTTGATAACAACTACAGCGAATACTACCGCGATAATATAAAATTAACTACCCAGCAATATTTAGAAGGATATGAGTTGGTTGACAACTGGGAGAACGAACAGCAATACTGGGTATATTTTAAATTATCAAAATCAAAATACAAAGAAATAAAACAGCAGCGCATCAATAAAGCAGTAAATGCATCGAAGGCAGATTATTATACAGCTCGCGATTTTTCGAAAAATGGGAAGGTTTCGGATGCCATGCGTTTTTACGTAAAATCGCTAGAAGAGGTTGTGGATTTTCTTGGTGAAGATTTAAACATTGAGCAGGATGGTCAAAAAAAAGAGTACTCCGGCTTGTTGCTTTCGGAGATTATCGAAACAGTTCAAAATATTAGAATGATTTTTTCGGTGGAGCAGGTAAAGCTTTTCCGTGGTATTGGACCGGATATGGAAACTGTAAAAGTTTCGGTGTTGGATGAAAACAATTATCCTGCAAAAGGAATTCCGGTATCGGTAGGTTTTTCGTACGCTCCCGGCAAAGTTGATGTTTTGACCTCGGATGCAAGTGGTGAAATTAGAATAAAAGTAGATAATTTCGACAGCCGCCGAAACGATGAGTATATTTCGTGCATAGTTTCGATAAACAAAATTGTGAAGCAAAATACATCTGATCCGTTGGTGCGACGGTTATTGCAGAGTATTAAAATTTCAGAATATGTTTTGCCGGTCGAAATTATTTCGCCGAAGTTTTTGATTTTGACAAGTGAAAAGAATTTAGGGAAGAAAACAACAGAAAGCAAGGTGATGCATGATTTTTTAAATCAATTGGAAAATGATGGTTTTGAGATTGTGAATAATGAAGAAAGTGCTGATTTTATACTAATTTCGGAGGTGGATACTAAAAAAGGTGATAAAGTAAACGGGAAGTATTCAGCCGAATTATCCGCAACGTTTAGTTTGAAGAATGCTGACGAACAAGTGTTTTATTCAGAAAAACTATCGGGGATAATGGGGATTGGAAGCAACTACGAAAGCGCAGGCGATAATGCATATCGTTCGCTGGCAGGAAAAATAAAAATTAATATATATCCGGCGATGTATCGGAAAGTGTTTAATGCAAATTGATTGAGATACATGAATAATTTTCTGACTATTAATTTTGAGAAAGTTTCAGTTTACAGGGATAAAGTTTTGGTGCTGTCCGATATTAACCTGCGCATTAAACCGGGAGAGTTTGTTTATGTGTTAGGCAAAACAGGATGTGGAAAGTCCAGTTTGATGAAAACATTATACGCCGAATTGCAGATCGAAGATGGTAAAGCCCATATTTTGGAATATAATCTTGATGGGATAAAAAATAAAGAGATTCCTTTTTTGAGGAGAAAACTTGGAATTGTATTTCAGGATTTTCAGTTGCTCACCGATCGTACCGTACATGCCAATATGGAGTTTGTGATGAAAGCAACCGGATGGCAAAAAAAAGATAAGATAAAAAAACGGTCGGATGAGGTACTGAATCTGGTTGGCATTCCGACCAAAGGATTTAAAATGCCCCATGAGCTTTCGGGAGGTGAACAGCAACGTGTATGTATTGCCAGATCGTTGGTTAACAGTCCGGAGATTATACTTGCTGATGAGCCTACCGGGAATCTTGATCCTGAAACGTCAGCAGATATTATAAAACTGTTTCACCAAATACATATTAATGGGACTACCGTGTTACTCGCCTCACATAACCATTATCTTATCGATAAATATCCTGCCAGAAAAATCATTTTGGATAGGGGTAAAATTATTGAGGATAGAGGGTAGAGGGGGAGGGGGAGGTAGAGGGGGAGGGGGAGGTCGAGGGGGAGGGGGAGG
>JAOZRY010001072.1 GCA_029939965.1 Bacteroidales bacterium
GACAGAGTTGCAAGGATCACATAACTTGAAAACCTCCGGTTTTATCCGGTGTATTTTGCTGATTGGGAAAAGGATAATCTAAATCCCAAAGTTTTCTGTTGTGCTTACAATCTGTTATGGCCTGAATATCTTAATTTGAAGGTCCCTTAATATTTTGTAATGTTTATCGTTTGCTGTGAGTATAGGAGAGCCATAAGTGATTGCTGTCGCACCGATGAGTGCGTCTGCCAATTGCATTGAATGGCTAAGAAAATGTTGTTCGACGAAAAACATTGCTTTAACGGAAATTCCCTCTGAAATATAAAGAACTTGTGCATTCAAAATATGAAGCGCTTGGCGAAGACTGTTTAATTCTTTTTTATTTCTCATCCCCTGAACGAGTTCCATGTAAGTAACAACAGAAATAAAAAAATTGTTCGAATTCTCAATGACCTCAAATGCGTTTTCATTTCCTTTTAAATACCAAATCAGGACATCTGTATCGACGATCATTTAGAATCTACCTTTTCTTAAATTTCTAACATGATCATCCACATTTTCAACTATATCGTTATTTTTCCAAATCCCAAATAATTCATTTTTCTTTTTTTTATTATTTTTAAGTTCTTCGTAGGGGATAAGTTTGGCACAAGGCTTCCCTCGGTATGTAATGATGATTTCTTCACCCCTGCTGACAGAATTTAAAAGTTCCTTTGAATGAAATCTTAAGTCTTTTGCAGTCGCTTTCATAATTTCCTCTGATAGCATCAAGTTTATATTTTAAAGTATAAACTTGATGCTACTATACGTCAAGAAATCTTTTCATAACCGGAAATATCTCATAACAGTCTCAATTCCTCGCGAATAGCTTATTTGGCGGTGCATGCACTGTTTTGTAGGGCCTATCCGCGAATGAGGACTACGGTAAAAATATTCCCCATCAATTCTTACAATGGCTCCGCCGCCGAAAACAACTTGTGCCTTGGTTTCAACAGTATCTTGGGCCATTATTTTTATAATGTTCGGATTCTCGAAACTTCCGTTCTGTTCCAATGAAATAAAAATGTTAACTCATGAGTCAACAAATTACACGAGAATAATTTGCCGAAATTTCTCAAAAGCCTCTTTTTCGTTCAGGCACTATCTATAAAAATGCTGATTATAACGGATTTGGGGGAGTGATAACAAACTTTGCAAATTATTATTTTTACCTCGAAGAGGTCAGGTAATATAGCCTGGGGTTTCAACC
>JAOZRY010001073.1 GCA_029939965.1 Bacteroidales bacterium
GTATTCGGGGCTGATGAAATTAAAGGTTAAATAAGTCAGGTTGTTAAAACTGGAGTTGGTTGGGTTTTTAATAGGTATTCCTTTTTCGCTGATTGTAAGGAATATTGGTTTTGCAGTAATTAATGGTGGGTGGTTGTTCAATGTGTAAGCAATGCCCGAAAGTGTGCCTGCCCATATTCTGTTCTTCGAATCTGTGATCATGGATCTGAAAGCAATGGTTTTTGAAGGTAATCCATCCAGATGATCGAATGGGATAACATTTGTTCCATCATACTTACTTACGCCTGATGTAGATGCAAACCAAACATTGTTATCATTGTCTATTGTAATGGCTTTAATGTCGTTTCCGCTCTGAAATTCAAGGTCTATTCTGGTTATTTTGGTTCCCTTTATCATAAATATTCCTTGATTACTGGCTATCCAAAGTATTTTGTTTTTGTTAAATATAATGTCGTTTAGCGAGAAAGTTTGATTCTTTTCTAAGCCGATTGGAATACTCATATTTATAATGGTATCCTTATCGGGATTGTAATAAAGTAAATACTTATCCTGATAATTGGTTCCGAGTAGCAGATGTGAATAGGGCGTTTTCTTTATGAAATTAATCTGCATATCTAATCCATAATCTTCACCAAAAACTTTGACATTGTAATTATTGTCAATTCTGATTACGCCATTTAAATTGTCCTGACAAAGCCAAAGATTAGAATCATCGTCAGCTATGAGGTTATAAATTGAATATCCGTAACTGCTTAAGTCGATTGAGCGTATAATAATCCCGTTGCTGAGTTGCCGTAAAAAACCTCGATTATCCGAGAACCATAAGGTGCCATTAACCGGTAAAACCTGCAGGATAAGATAATTAGGTGAGACAAAAACAATATTTGCCTCCAGATTATCTTCATTTACTTCAATGATTTTTTTTCCATCAGTAAAAAATATTTTCCTATTGTTTTCATCGTAAACAATATCCTGAATGTATTGGTTGGTCAAATTTTCGAAAGGGGAAATAAACATTTCATTTTGAAGGATGATAATGCCGTAATCCGTTGCCAAAAGGTATTCGTTATCGTGACAAATTATTTGATTGATCCCTCCACTACTGGTTATTTCATCAATTTTTTCAAGTTTAATATTGCCAGTTTCAAGGTTGGCTTCCCATAAACCGCTTTTCCAGGAACCAATAAATACGTTGCCGTCTGGTTTTACTAAAAATGATGATGCATCA
>JAOZRY010000359.1 GCA_029939965.1 Bacteroidales bacterium
TGTAAAATGATTCAAAATGTTGCGAGTAGCCATGTTTCAATTATTAACAGTTTGTCAAATTCTAATCAATATCAGCCTACTGACAAAGGCGAAAACTTCATAATCCGATAAGAAAAAAAAATTGGTATGGGAATTGTTAATTGGTTTTTAGTGGTGTATTTTCAAGGTCTTTGCAATATTAATTAAATAGCAGCTTTTTTCTTCATTACATTTTTTATTTGGTTATGGTGATTGAACTTAAAATTTGTTATACGTTTGAAGATTTATTAACTTTGCTTCAGAAATTGGAATTTCTCTTTTGAATATTTTTGTTAAACTAAAACTATATAAAATGAAAAGATTTGGCTCATTGCTCACACTGTTGGCTTTTTTGGTTCTTTTTACCAATTGCAAAAAGGATATTAACAATAACCCACCCAACCCGGAACCATCGGGTGATACTACCGAGATGTCGATGTTGGTTATACCACAGGAGTTTGAATTTGAGACTTCAACTACAACCCAAATCATCATTAGTGATTTTAAATCCACAAAAGCCGAAGGAGATATTAAATATGAAGTTTATTTGTACAATTCATCAGGAATTGATATTGATATTACAACTACCGGTGATGACGGGGATGCTCTTGCACAAAGTGGAATCTTGGTTGATGTGTTGAATAATCTGAATGCCATAAAAATTACAAGTGATCCGAATTTTTCACTCGATATTACAATTCCTGGGTATTATGATACATTGTACGTAACACGTAATGACCTTGGGAATTATACCAGTATGCTTGTTCCTATAACTTCCCAAAAAATGTCAATACATTTTCCTTACGAGGAGCTCCCACATCATTACAAAAATGGAAAGGAAGACCCTACCGATATGTTATATGCGGTAAACAGTTTGAAGGAGATGTATTCGATAAACCCTATAACCGGTGAAATAGAGATGCTTCCAAACCTTCCCAGTAGTTCGGGGGGCAGCTGGGCATGTGCTATCGACCCGATTCAGGAAATTCTTTACACTGTGGGCATTAATTCGCCATACAACTTATATGCTTACGATATTAATACTCAAGCGTGGGAAGTGAAGGGAAGTACAGGGTATCGGGGGCCAAGGCTTGGTTATAATATAAACGATGGCATGCTCTACTACTCATTTGGGTATTGGATGCTTTTAGTTAATCCTGAGACTGGCAAAATGGTTTCTTATTACAGAATTAACGGATTGCATGAAACCAATGGTGGAGATGTTTGTTTTTCCGACAATGGAACTATGTATATTTCGAGCGAATCCGGACTTTATAAATGTTCGTTCGAAGATGGTAATAACATTTATGCCGAAAGATTATCAGCCGAAAATCTACCCAATTACCCCAACTCGCTTACATTTGATCAGAATCAAGAACTTTGGTGGGCCTCAAATGTTTATAATGAGGGTTTAAATAAACACGAAGGCAGATCATTTATTATGGATACCGTAACGGGTAGTTTTGAAGATCGCTGGACTTTTACCGATAATTATATCCACGATCTTGCAACCATGCCACTTGACGAAACTCAGATCGAAGAATTAGATAGTGATGAAGATGGAATTATTGATTTTTATGACGAATATCCCAATGACGGCGAAAAGGCTTACGATACTTACACCCCTTCAGTTTATGGTTGGGGTACTTATGCTTTCGAAGATTTATGGCCAAATAAGGGCGATTATGATTTTAATGACCTGGTAATTAATTATCGCTATACACATGTTTATAATTCATCCGATTTAATTGTGGAGACTTACCTTACTTATACAGTAAAGCATGTTGGGGGAAGCCACCACAATGGGTTTGGGATCGAGCTGGATATGGATGAGGCATTAATAGCAAGTGTTACAGGATCAGATTTAACCGCAGGTATTGTTACCCTCAATGCAAAGGGTTTGGAAGCCGGCCAGGCAAAACCTGTAGTAATACTTTTTGATGATGCACAGACATTATACAAAGTGTCCTCTGACCTCGAACTTGTTATCACTTACGTTTCTCCTATTGCTACCGCAGAATTTGGGACAAAAAATCCATTTATGTTTATTAATCTCGACCGGGGCAGAGAAGTACATTTATCAAACCGGCCTCCAACATCTTTGGCTAATACCGATCTTTTTGGAACAGGAGATGACACGAGTGACCCTGAAACCGGAAGATATTACCGGAGTTCAAATAATTTACCATGGGGATTGGATATTATTCACGATTTTGTTTATCCAAAAGAAAAAGTTGCTATAATTCAAGGGTATAACAAGTTCGCTAACTGGGCTGAGTCGGGAGGCGAGACTTATAAGGATTGGTATAAAGATCAGGCTGGATATAGAAATAATGTAAACTTGTCTAATTAGTGTCAGTCCATAATGTACCAAATAAATGGATTGACGATTGGAGAATGACGATTTTTGATTTAAGATGTGTGTGGAAGTCAGCCAAATCAAAATTCTAATATCGCTAATCTTATATCTTAAATCAAAAAAAGACGACTTTATGGACGGACACTAATTAAATATTTCACCTCAATTTCTTAAGTAGCCAATTTATTTCTATCCTATTCGTACCGCAACGAATCTATGGGGTTTTGCAGAGATGATTTGATGGCCTGCCAGGCTACGGTTAGAAATGCAAATAGCACTGAAATCAACAAAGTAATGGCATAAATCCACCAGCCAAAAGATGGCTTGAGAGCAAAGTTCTCAAGCCATCTTTGCATTATTAGCCAGGCAATAGGCCATGCCAGTAAATTACCTAAAATAACCAGAGTTATAAATTGCTTTGCAAGAAGCCAGACTATTTTAGCCGCATTGGCACCAAATGTTTTTCTAATCCCTATCTCTTTTCTACGTTGTTGTGTAATGAAAATTGTTAATCCAAATAATCCCAAACCTGCAATAAAAATTGCAAGAACTGATGCCCATGTAAAAATTTTACCAAAAGTCGTCTCTTTTGAGTAAACGGATGAAAGCATTTGATCCATAAAATTAAAAACAAAAGGCTCGGCAGGAAAAAGCTCTTGCCATATTTTCTCCACATCTGCAATTGCCCTGCCCGAATTATTGTCTGTCAAACGAATGGTTAAATAGTCAAATCCGTTCTGGTGGCCTTCCCATGGTTTATTGGTAATGATGAGTGGAGTAATTGGGTGGTGCAATGGCGCAAAATGAAAATCATCAACCACGCCAATAATTTTATGTTTCCCGTTTCTCGAAATGGTTTTCCCTATTGGAATCTTCCAGCCCAATTTGCGTGCAAACGCATCATTTATCAGGAATGTGTTTTCCGGTTTTGTACTCTCCACAAACCCTTCTCCTTCTATAAGTCTTATGTTAAACGTTTCCAAATAGTCGGCATCTACATCAATTACATGAAACATCATCGACTCTGATTCTCCTTCGGGAATATAGCCATTGCTTGTTAGGCCATGACCTATAATTCCGGTCGAACTGCCTACTGATGAAACATAAGGGAGCGATTTGATTTCGTTCTTTAGCTGCCGATAATCTTCTTTTGATTTATCACCGGTTAAAGTAATAATAAGGTAATTGGCCTTTGTGAATCCCAAATCTTTTTGGTTGAAAAAAGATATTTGCCTGTAAACAGTTAATGTGCAAATAATAAGTCCGGTTGCTAACAAAAACTGGGTAATAACCAGGGCGTTCCTGAAATATCTGCCTTTGCTAATGGTGAAAATACCTCCTTTTAAAACTTTTAAAGGCGAAAATCCTGAAAGAAATAATGCAGGATAAATACCGGCAAGCAATCCGGTAAATAATCCTGTGAAGAAAAGCAATCCAAATATTTTCGGGAATGTATTATTGTAGATTGTAATTTCAGTATCAAAAAGATTACTGAAACCGGGTAACAATAGTTCGACCAGAATAATTGCAATGATTAGTGAAAAAAAGCTCAGAAATATGGTTTCTGCCAGAAACTGCCATATCAGCGAAAGCCGGCTTGCACCCAGAATCTTTTTCATACCGGTTTCTTTGGTGCGTTGCGAAAATTGTGCAGTCGAAAGATTGATAAAATTAATGCAAGCAATAATCAGAATAAAAAAGGCTACAATTACAAAAACAATGAGATTAGCCGGATTGCCCGATTTTTGTTGTGATACGGGTGATGAGGAATGCAGGTAAACATCCTTTAGCCTGTCGAATTCGAGCATCAACTCAGCACCATAATTTCTAATTTTGTAATTGATGTGCTGCTCCATAAACGGAATCAGTTTTTCTTTAAAAATTTCACCGTTTATCTTATCCGATCCCAAAATATATGTGTAGTAATTCCAACCACCATCCCATCCGAGGTAGGTATCATCCATACGATATAATGATGAAAAAGA
>JAOZRY010001074.1 GCA_029939965.1 Bacteroidales bacterium
TATTGCTGTCAACAATGACCCCGGAACAGACCTCATCGCCCGTTGTAAGTATTTCGGTTAACATATCAGGTAAGTAATCCCGATTAAAAAGGTTTTCCGTTTCGCATTTTTGATCATGTTAATTTTTATCATGTTAATTCCAGTCAAAAAGCGATTGAGATTAAAAAATTTCTATTGGGTGTATTATTCAGTCGCCGTTTTCCAACTGGCTTTCCTTATTTGCCCGTGTCAATATTATGAATCGTACGCGATCCCCATTTCCCTTTTGCAGATAGGGTCGGGATGTTCCTTTCGGCTAAAATATCCCCTATATGCTGATAGGTGAAACCCTCTTTACGTTTATAGCGGATCCAGGTTCGAAGATATTTTGTTTTTATCTGCCGTCTTTCATTTTCCAGTTTTTTAAACGGAATTCCGATTTCGATTTTAAATTTAAGTCCATTCATTTTGGTTTCAATTTCATTTAAAAGACGGTCCGCTTCTTTTTCATCCATCATTTTTCTCCTAATTGACTTTCGGGTAATACATCCCAAAAATCGGCGAAAGTCGTTAAAACATCTGGTATCGTATTCCGTGAATGTTTCAGATTGTAACCTTTGTTATGAGTGAGAATTATATTTGAAGGCATCAGCCCTGGAAGGCGGTGCTAACAATAGTTTCCTTGGCCGTTCGCCATCTCACAGCACTTATAAACGTTCAGATAATCAATGTCACTGCGTTATCGGTCGGATATATACTATGGTGTATTATCTCCTCCCTCTGGCCTTGTGACATTAATTATCTGAAAGTCTATAAAAGGCTTTTATATGATATTTAAGAAAAAAAATATAATTTGGCATCCTTTATTGATCAGTTTACACTTTGTCCCGCCAGGGACATAATATCTATAAAAAAAGCGTAAACTACTTTCAGGCTATTTGGGAGCATAGCTAAAATTTAATAATATTAACCACACTTACGCAGGGTTGTCAATTTTATTTAACTTTCATTTTACCATGATATATGTTAAATGAATATTAGAATAGTGTAGATGGGCATTATGCAGGCACAAATCCATACTTTTTAACATGATCACTTATTATGGGCTTGATCATCGTTTCGGCCATTTTAAATTTCAGTTGCAATGTACCGCATTCTTTCAGATTGCGCCAGGCAGGAGTCGCGGAGTGATGACGCAGTCTAAGAGCCTGTTTGAAAAGTCTTAAATCGGCTGCAAAAGCGTGAGAGC
>JAOZRY010000360.1 GCA_029939965.1 Bacteroidales bacterium
AATGATTCAATGCTAAAATGATTTAATGATTCAATGTTAAAATGATTTAATGATTCAATGCTCTAATACTCTTCTCTTCTCTTCTCTTCTCTTCTCTTCTCTTCTCTTCTTATCGCATTGTCGCATTATCTCCTTGTCGCATTGTTTCCTTATCGCATTTCATTAAAAGAAAATTTATTTACAGAACAACAGAATCACTGTTTACCGCTAAAATGGTAGTAGTACCGTTTTTTATGAAATCAATCTTCCCACAAATTTAGAAATATCATATTCGGTATTAAACACCTCATACAATTCGTGGAGTATTGGATAATCTGATATGTTAACATTCAGGGTTTTTAACTCATCGTGAAACACATTAACCGCAATCCTTCCTTCAAGTACCACTTTTTCGGAAATGTAATCGGTAAAAAAGCCCTTCCCGATCAATAAACCCAGAGTTCTGTTACGGCTCAGATCGTTGAGAGCTGTAAGTGCGAAATCCCCGATTCCACAATAAGTAAAGAGTGTTTTTTTGCTTCCGCCAAATAATAATAACAAACTTCTCATCTCTTCAAAGGCCTTGGTGAAAATCAGGAATTTTAGATTGGGAGATTCAAATTGTGCATCAATTACACCAATAACGATAGCATAAATATTTTTTAGGATACTGAGTAACTCTACACCACGTACATCAGAAGAAAAATCGACATGGATGGAAGTAGTATTAAATAACTCTTTAAATGCTGCGAATAATTTTTTATTGTCGGTGCCAATTGTTAATCCTGTGTGCTGATTGTTGATTATTTCGCGGGCAAAGGATGGTCCCTTCATTGTACAAACCGGATTCTGCATTTTCTCAGCAAGGCATTCAACAATTGTACGTCTGTTGTTTCCAAAACCTTTGGCAAGGTTTATAATTACAGAGTCGTTATGAATATTTTGTTTTGTAATAAAATCAACAGTAATTACTGATGGGATAGCGATAAAAACATAGGCTTTTTTGGTTAGTAACGAAAAATCTGAGGATGCCTTCAGTCGCTTATTCAATTTAATGTTGGGGAAGTATTTTGGGTTGATGTGTGATTGATTAACTGATTCAGCAACTTCTTTTTCGATAGTTATCAGCGTTACAGTAAATGCCGGTTTTTCAGCAAGTACATTTCCAATGGCCGTTGCAATTGCTCCACCGCCAATAAACAGAATATTATTTATCATATTTAATTGTATTAAAAGAAAACAAATGGGCTACGAGCAACAAAAATAATCCAAATGGTTAAGTGTGCTTTTTTTTAATTTTAGTAAAATAATATCCAAAGCAATTTGTATAATCAAAACAATTAAACATTTGGTATTTTTTCTACCCTTGCCATTCTGATGCTCGCATTTAACTCAAAGCCAATTAATATAATTATAGAATTAAAATATGTCCATAGCATAAATATCAGCAAAGTTCCAATGGAGCCATAAAGTGCATTGTAGCGGCCAAAGTTCTCAATATAAAAATTAAAACCATAGGTTGTAATAATGAGTAAAATGGTAGCCAATGTTGATCCTGCTGAGATAAATTTGAATTCGCGTTTTTTGGCCGGGGCAAAATAATAAAGAAACGAATTTGTAAACAAAAACAACGCGATGATCAGAATCCACCTGATAATCTGGATTATTATAATTGTAAAATTGTTGGTAAGTATATCCTCATTTACCAGCCAATGCATTACATGACCTCCAACAATTGAAAGAGAAATCAAGATGATGATTAAAATGGAAATTACAAACAGTAAGAAAATCGATAATAGGCGTTGCCTTAACCAGGGTCGCGATTCCATGCCATGGTATGTGGAGGTAAACCCTTCGATAGTGGTATTAATTCCGTTGGTGGAAAAATAGAGTGCGAGCACAAATCCGAGCGAAAGCAGGTCGGTGCGGGGGCGGGTAATAATTTCTTCGAGAGTGCTGCTAACATGCGACCATAAAGTTGCCGGAAAAATATCTTCGAGAGTTTCGAGGAGCGTTGGCTGAAAATTTTCGATAGGAACAAATGGAATGATTGTAAAGAAAAAGATAATGGCCGGAAAAATAGCCAAAAAGAAATCGAAGGCAATAGCAGATGCTCGCATCGTTAACCTGCCTTCGAAAAGCCCCTTGACAAAGAAACCGAGAACTGTAAAAAGAGGGATTCCCTGAAAACCCGGTAGTACAATTTTTCGTAACAACCGGATGATAAAAGCCATACTGTTCCTTAAAAACTGTATAGAATTTCCACCAAGTTTCGATAAATATTTATTATCAGGATTGAGCAAAATGAGGTGGTTTAAAAATTGTGGACTGCCTTAAGGCTCATGTCAAGGCTTTTAATTTGATGGGTAAGGGCTCCCGAAGAAATATAATCAACACCTGTTTCGGCATAGCTGCGAATATTATCGAGTGTAATACCCCCGGATGCTTCCGTTTTGTATCTGCCATTAATCATACTCATGGCAGTTCTTATGCCATCAACTGTAAAATTATCGAGCATTATCCGATCCACTCCACCTGTTTCTAATACATCGTGCAATTCGTTAAAATCTCTTACTTCGATCTCTATTTTCAAATCCAGCACTTTCTCTTTCAGGTATTCGTGAGCAGCTTTAATTGCGGCTTTAATGCCTCCTGCAAAATCCACGTGATTATCCTTGATAAGAATCATGTCGAAAAGGCCAAAACGGTGGTTGTTACCACCACCGGCTTTTACAGCCAGTTTTTCGAGTACCCTGAGGTTGGGTGAAGTTTTGCGCGTATCCAATAGTTTGGTGTTGTAACCATCTAACTTATCAGCCATTTTTCGGGTGTTGGTCGAAATGCCGCTCATACGTTGCAGGAAATTCAGAGCCAGCCTTTCTGCTGATAATATGGAAATAGATTTTCCTGAAACTGTAAAAACAATATCCCCTTTTTTTACCATTTGCCCATCATCCATCAAATTAATAAATTTGATCTCCGGATCAACAGTTTTAAATACTTTTCGGGCAATTTCGATACCCGAAATTGTACCGTTTTCCTTAATCATGAGTTCTGCCCGGCCAGTGGCTGTTGCCGGAATAGTAGAAAGAGAAGTGTGATCTCCATTGCCCAAATCTTCGGCAAGTGCATTTTTTATAATTTCATCAATAGTCATAGTTAATCCCTGATTTTGGCCGCAAAGATAATAAATCAATTTATGATTGATGATTGTAACAATTTGTTACTCCTCTTCGAATTGAAGTTGCTGAATAAGGTCGGTGTTGTTTCGGTTTTTGATGAGAATATAAACCCTGAATATTTTATTGGTGGTAGTTTTGTGCGAACCAATCATGTAGCATGAACCATCATTTGAGTTGCCACTATGTTCAACCGTATAACTTTTTACAGGATGATTTTTAAAAAATATTTTAACAATTTGTTCCGCTTGTTTTTTGCTGTACGTGCCTTCATAGTCGGGCAAAGTTAAATCAATGGAAACATTGAAGTGTACAGCCAGTGTTGAAGCGTTTCCTGATTGTATGGATTGAGTAATTTTGAGGGTTGTTTGTTTATCCTGGGCAAAAGTAGCTTTGCCAATTAACACAAAAAACAGTAAGGCCGCCGCCGCAAATTTTGCGCTCTTAAAAAACTTACAGCTGGTTGATTGAGTTTTCATTACTTTTGTGTATTGGGGCAAAGATAAAATATATTTCAAGCTTTTTGAAACCAACATTTCATTATTTACATAATTAATGATAGTTATTCTTCTATGAAAATCAATCTAATTCTAATGGGAAAAACCCAACAAGGGTTTGTTAATGAAGGCTTTGATGTGTATAAAAAAAGAATTATCAATTACCTGCCTTTCGAGGAGATCGTAATTCCATCGTTGAAAAATACAAAAAATTTTTCGCCAGATATTTTTCGGGAACGAGAGGGAGAATTAATCCTTAAAAAAATTGAAAAGCAAGACTATACAATCCTGTTAGACGAAAATGGAAAAACTTTTAATTCGGTTGGGTTTGCCGGTTTTGTGCAGAAGCAAATGAATACAGGCGTTAAAAATCTTAACTTTGTGGTGGGAGGAGCTTACGGGTTTTCACCAAAAATTTATGCACAGGCCAATGCCAGAATCTCGTTATCGAAAATGACCTTTTCACATCAGGTTATCCGTATCATTTTTATGGAACAGCTTTACCGGGCTATGACCATACTTCGCAACGAACCTTATCACAATCAATAATTTTTTTGGAGTTAGACTACCGGTATTTTTTATTTATTGGGTTCTTAATTTGGAAAACCAACCAACATGTTGTTAAAATTATTTACTGTCAGTTTCCCACTCTGTGGTTTCAATAATTAATCATAAATCATAAATCGTAAATCGTAAATCGTAAATC
>JAOZRY010000020.1:0-3556 GCA_029939965.1 Bacteroidales bacterium
TTAGATATTTGCAATGTAAATGAACTCAAAACCCAGTATGGGTTTCGCTATAGTTGAAATTCACAAGAAGTATTACAAGCCCTCAACCCATACCGGGTTGTAGAACAGTCATCAAATTAACTTGTGCTACAATAGCGTAACCCATACCGGGTTAATCAGAATATTTTATTAGTAGCCAGATAAATTTCCTCCCTCGGCCTGACGGATATGCATTATGTGTGGGATGGCTATTTTTCTTCAATTTGTCCAGATTAACGTTGGTAGCCCATTTTTTTAAATCATGAATATTTTTAAATAGTGTGTTCAAATATTTGTTGTGATGCTCAGCCTACTGTTTTGAAAAAAAATAAACCTTTTACATACAATACTGGAAATGAGAGCAACGCATAGATGTTGATAACTATAATTTGTATGATGTCGTAATTAGAAGGTTATCATAGCTAATTTTGCTCCATGGCAGAAAAGGAAAGTTTCACAAAAAATAAGATTCAAAACCCTGAGGTTGAGAATCGTAAAAAAACATCGCACACACATAAACAAAACTTTTTTGAATATGGTAAGATTCCACCACAAGCCATAGACCTTGAAGAAGCTGTGCTGGGTGCTTTACTTCTCGACCAAAAAGCTTTGTCGGAAACCATCGACTTTTTGAGATCCGACATGTTCTACCCCGATGCAAATCAGCGGATATTCGGTGCCATTTCAGGGCTTTTCGAAAAAAATCAACCTGTTGACATGCTTACAGTTGTTAACGAACTAAAGCGAAGTGGTGAACTCGAACTGGTGGGTGGAGCATATTATATAGCACAACTCACGCGGCGTGTAGGTTCGGCAGCAAACATCGAATTTCATGCCCGTATCATTTTACAGAAATATATTCAACGCCGGCTTATCGAAATTTCTGCTGAAATATCTACCGATGCTTTTGAGGATTCGGCTGATGTTTTTGATTTGTTGGATAAAGCGGAGCAGAAATTATTCTCGATTAGTGAAAATAATCTGCGACGTGAACATGCCGACATGCAGACTTTGGTTGGCGAAGCTGTTGAAAATATTGTGAAGGCAAGTAAGCAAGATGGCTCTTATCGGGGAGTGCCCTCAGGTTTTTCGGATGTTGACAGGATAACAGCCGGTTGGCAAAAGTCTGACTTAATTATTTTGGCTGCCCGTCCGGGGATGGGTAAAACAGCCTTTGTGCTCTCCATGGCACGTAATATTTCGGTGGATTATAAACGCCCTGTTGTGGTTTTTTCGTTGGAGATGTCGGGGGTACAGCTTGTTACACGTCTCATTGCCAGCGAAACGCAACTTTCGGCTGATAAGCTTAAAAAAGGAGAACTGCAGGAACATGAATGGCAACAATTACATTCCCGAATCAACAACCTTGTAGATGCACCTTTATATATCGATGACACTCCTGCATTATCCATTTTTGAGCTGCGAGCCAAAGCACGGCGTATGAAGCAGCAATATGATATCCAGCTAATTATTATCGATTACATCCAGTTGATGCAAGCTGGTAATGATAAGGGTAATCGCGAACAGGAAATTAGTAATATTTCGAGAAGCATGAAGAGCCTTGCCAAGGAATTAGACATTCCCATCATAGCACTTTCGCAGCTCAATCGGTCGGTGGAGACCAGGGGAGGGGTTAAAAAACCATTGCTTTCTGACCTTCGCGAATCCGGAGCTATTGAGCAGGACGCTGATATGGTAATGTTTATTTACCGTCCTGAATATTATAAACTGGAGGCTTTTGAAGATAATACCCCTTCGGCAGGTATGGCTGAATTGATTGTTGCCAAGCACAGGAATGGTGCTTTGGCTGATATTAAATTAAGGTTTATTGCACAGTTTGCGCAATTTGCAGATTATGAGGAGTTTGGTGTATCTGATGGAGATGGGATGGCAGCAAATACCGGGTTTGAAAATAATGTTATGATTAAACAATCGAAGATGAATGAAGATGATACGGCTACTGATTCCGATGTTGGCAAAGGTACCGACCCTTTATCAGGAGCACTTTCGGGCGATGGTTTTCCTTCACAACCTCCATTTTAAAACTATTTTAATTGTATCTATTTTAATGCTTCAATGTTTTTACTACTCCACCATTTTTTTCCATTGCTCCATCATTTTACTAATCATTACAATATTTAATTTCAATATTCATTATTAGTAATTAACTTTTACAAGTATAAATTATGAGAAAATATATTTTCACTATTCTGTTTTCAATTTTGATGATGTACAGTCATGCTGCCTATTTGTTTATCCAGATGGACGATACACAGAAAAATCACCTGAAAGCATACGGAATTGCATTTTGGGTTTTGGAGCGTGATGTAGAGGTGAGTTGGTTGTTGAATTACCGGGGAGGTAGTTTTATGTGTCCTTATCATCAGCAGATCGAAAATGAAATGGTAATTCGTGGGGTGTCTTATGAAATTTTGGCTGATGTACAAGCATCACAAATTATCCGCGATATTAGTAGCCCAGAGGTTAATATGGATGAGGTGAAGTTGCATAAGCCGCCAAAAATTGCTGTTTACTCCCCAAAAAATCGTCAGCCCTGGGATGATGCCGTAACACTTACATTAACCTATGCCGAAATTCCTTATGAGGTGGTTTATGATAATGAAATTATGGAGGGCATTCTTCCCATTTATGACTGGCTTCATTTGCATCATGAGGATTTTACAGGACAGTATGGGAAATTTTGGCGCTCATTTCGAAATGCAGCCTGGTATCAGGAGGATGTAAGGATAAATGAGGAAAATGCTAAAATGTTGGGTTTCGACAAGGTTTCGCAACTAAAGTTGGGTGTTGCCAAAAAAATACGCGATTTTGTTTCCGGTGGTGGATACCTGTTTTCGATGTGTTCGGCACCCGATAGTTTTGATGTGGCTCTTGCGGCTGATGGTGTAGATATGGTTGATGTAATGTTTGACGGAGACCCGGCAGATCCTGATGCTCAACAAAAACTCAATTACGAAAACTGTTTTGCTTTTAAAGATTTCAGGATAGTTTCTAATCCTTACGAATACGAAATTTCGAGTATAGATGTAACGGCCAAAAGACCCCGAACCATAAACGAAAAAAACGATTTTTTTACTTTGTTTGATTATTCAGCTAAATGGGATCCTATTCCCACAATGCTATGTCAGAATCATTTGCAGGTAATAAAAGGTTTTATGGGGCAAACTACAGCTTTTAACAAAGATTATGTAAAAGCCAGTGTTTTGGTAATGGGCGAGCATAAGGCAGCTAACGAGGCCAGGTATATTCATGGAGAATATGGATTTGGGACTTTTACATTTTTGGGGGGGCACGATCCGGAGGATTACCGGCATTTGGTGGGTGATCCGCCAACAGATTTGAATTTACACCCAAATTCTCCCGGCTATCGTCTTATTCTTAATAATGTATTATTTCCGGCTGCCAAAAAGAAAAAGCGTAAAACCTGATTCGGGATTTTGCATAAACCATTTTTAGAGGTTACTATAAGTTTATTTCTATTGCTCCACTATATTTGATAATATGGCAATGGTCAGCA
>JAOZRY010000020.1:3656-15941 GCA_029939965.1 Bacteroidales bacterium
CTAAGCACCGGATACCAGTTTCCAATTGGGAAGTTCCCTTCATAATTAAATCTGATGGTATCGAAGTTTGAAATTCGGAGTGTATAAAAATCAAGTAAAGATTTTAGTTGTTTCCCAATTCATGATTTTGCAAACCCGTCGAAATTCTGTGCCCGGTTTTGCTTCTATGCATATTTCGGAACGAGTAATTGGATGATGAAATTTAATGGTATGGGCATGAAGCATCATGGTGGTCATGTTGTGCTTTTCTTTAAAAATCCTGTTTTGTTTATTGCAGCCATGTGGCCGGTCGCCGATAACAGGGTGAAAAATATGGGCAAAATGTCTTCGTATCTGGTGCATACGTCCGGTTACCGGATTTACCCTCACAAGCGAATACCGCGATGTAGTATGTTTGCCTGATGGTAAATTAATTTCGGCGGTCATCAGGGTTTTGTAATTTGTAACTGCATCCTGTGTTGTTCCGTTTTCCCTTTTGAGAGGATATTCAATTACTCCATCTTCATTGGTAAATCCGCGTACAACAGCGAGGTAGGCTTTGCTTACACTACCTGTTGCAAACATTTGCTGGGTTTTTGAATCAGTATTTTTGTTTAACGAAAAAAGTAAAACCCCACCGGTTTTCCGATCGAGTCGGTGAGCAGGGTAAACACGATGGCCAATTTGGTTTCGCAGTAGTTGTAATGCAAATACCTGTGCATCGGTTGCAATATTACTGCGATGAACCATCAGGCCATGCGGCTTATTTATAGCCACCAGGTATTCGTCGTGGTATATAATTTCCAGGTTCAATACTGTTTTCAACACAAGTCCAACGAAGATATCGGCGTTTTCTGGCGCACACTAAGTAGTTTTTCCGGTTACACTCTGCCCAATTATGCAAACTTTTTCTAATGGAAAATCCTCTTTGCTATGTCCTTTCGGATATGTTAAATCCAGATGAAAATCTTTAAATTGAAAAAAGTTATTTAAATGTATCTTGCTGATTTTCATAACTAAATATTAGTTGTAAAATGACTATTGGAGGATATCTCTTACAAATTGTGAAATCTTCTTATTGTCAGCTTTTCCGGCTATTTTTTTTGAAGCCATTCCCATCACCTTGCCCATGTCTTTCATACTACTGGCACCGGTTTGTGTTATAATTTCCTGTAATATTTCTTTAAGCTCATCATCACCCATTTGCTTTGGCAGATAGGTTTCGATAATATCTGCCTGGTATAATTCATCCTTAGCCATATCATCCCGGTTTTGTTCTGTGTAAATTGCTGCGGACTCTTTACGCTGTTTTACAAGTTTTTGCAAAAGTTGCATTTCTACAGTTTCCGGAATTTCACCCGAACTCATGTCTTTCCCTGTTTTTAGAAGTAACAATCCGGCTTTAATTGCCCGCAGCGTTTCAAGTTTTTTAGTATCCCTGGCCAGCATACTTATTTTAATGTCGTTGTTAATCTTTTCAGCTAAACTCATAACTATTCACTTTATTTATTAATGCTAAATATTAATCTTTTACAATTTTCATTGCATATTACTCAATGTGATTGATTGAGTTATTTCTGAGCAAACCCTAAGTTCAGTCCGGCTTGTTGTGAATGAACGGGATGTCGTTGGATTTTATTTCTGAATTGTTTTCCTCATCTTCGCCCAAAACATACCTTGCCACGTTCGACTCCGATGAGGCTGTTACCGGATTTAAAGCTACCTTTTTCCGTAAATAAGCAGGTACTTGTTCCGGGTCTCCGTGGTTTTCGGCTGATTTGCGTTGCATAAAACTCATCTCTTTCAGTTTTCTCACCCTGTTTTCAACCTTTTTTTGCATTATCTCATTTTTATGATTATCAACCTCGTTGCCTTCCGGTTGTTCAAAGGAACCTACAGTGTGCCCAATGCGCAAATTACTGTTTTTGTTGTTGTTTGTTATTATTGGAGTAGCATTGTCAGGTTTTTCGAAGGATGGTGTATTCGATTTTATTTGGCTACTGTTAACATCTGGCTGATCGAAAAGTGAAGGTGTTTCCGTTTTGTTTTCAGATTTAACTGATGAAATATTCTTATCCTTTTTAACGAGAGTAATTTCTGTAATACCTTCTACCTCATTTTCTGCTTTTTTATCATCTGAGTTTTCATCAATATGCTCAGTTGCGTTCTCTGTACTGTTTGTCGGCAGCGAATCGTGTAGCGTATATACTGTCTTTTTCTTTTCGCGGTTAAAGGTGGTTTCATCAATTTCTTCGGGTGCTTTAAAACCTGTAGCAATTAAAGTAATGCTAATTTTATCGCCAAGAGTTTCGTCATACCCATTGCCCCAGATAACCTCAGCACTCTGTCCTGCTTCATCCTGAATATAATCAGTTATCTCCGAAACCTCATCAAAAGTAATTTCTTCGTTGCCGGATGAAATATAAAGAAGAATATCTCCGGCGCCGGTAATTTTGTTATCGTTTAAAAGTGGTGATGCCAGAGCTTCGCGTACTGCAACTTTGGCACGGTCTTCACCTTCGGCCATTGCCGAACCCATGATTGCTGTTCCACTATTTTTCATAACGGTTTTTACATCCTGGTAGTCAACGTTTATGTAACCGGTAACTGTAATAATTTCGGCTATGCCTTTGGCTGCGGTTGTAAGGATATCGTCGGCACGGCCAAAAGCTTCTGATAGCTTCAGGTTGCCATGTATCTCTCTTAGCTTTTCATTACTGATGATCAAAAGAGTGTCCACATGTTTTTTTAGCTCATCAATTCCTTTTTCGGCTTGCAGGCGTCTTTTACGTCCTTCAAACGAAAACGGGATGGTAACGATGGCAACAGTAAGTATATCCATTTCGCGAGCCATTCGGGCAATAACAGGTGCTGCACCAGTACCTGTTCCACCACCCATACCTGCTGTAATAAAGAGCATTTTGGTATTGGTTTCCAATATGGTTTTAAGTTCCTCCACTTTGTCTTCGGCAGACTGACGGCCAACATCAGGTATGGCTCCGGCACCAAGTCCACCATTGCCTAACTGTATTTTGTTGGGGATCGGACTGGTATCCATAGCTTGAGAATCGGTGTTGCAGATTATAAAATCCACACCTTTAATACCCTGATCGTACATGTGTGACACGGCGTTGCTACCGCCTCCGCCTACACCTAAAACTTTAATAATGGATGCCCTTTGTTTTGGGGCATCAAATTCTAACATTTCGGTCATAATTATTGCTCCTGTTATTTTAGTTTATTTATAAAATTTCTTTCTAATTTCTAATTTTCACCTTCTACTCTCTAACCCTTTATTCCGGATCATTTTCAAAAAAGTCCTGAATTTTTTTTAGGAAACTCCCTTGTTTTTTTGGTTTTATTTCCTTTTTTTTCTTTTTTTTCGTGTCTTTTTCCTGATCTTCCGAATCTTTTACTTCTTGCTTTGCATGTTTTTCAAATCGGTCAAGCCCTTCAATTACCAAACCAACACCTGTAGCATACATCGGACTACTCATTTCTTCAGGCGTGTTTTTGGTAAGGTGTTCGTTGGGGTAACCAATGCGTGTATCCATACCAGTCATAAACTCGGTGAGCTGAGCAATATGCCTGAGCTGTGCACCACCACCGGTGAGTACAATACCAGCAATGAGTTTTTTTTCGAAGCCCGAATTTTTTATCTCATAATATATATGTTCAATCATCTCTTCCATCCTGGCCTGAATTATACTGGCAAGGTTTTTCAGGCTTATTTCCTTGGGCGTTCTACCACGGAGTCCGGGGATAGCAACAATCTCTTCATCTTTATTTTCGTTGGCCAGTGCCGAGCCAAATTTTACTTTCAATTCTTCGGCGTGTTTTCTTATAATGCTGCAACCTTCTTTTACATCTTCGGTTAATATATCGCCGCCCAATGGAATTACTGCTGTATGTCTTATAATATCATCTTGAAAAATGGCCAAATCCGTAGTTCCACCACCAATATCTACCAATACTACACCTGCTTCTTTTTCTTCTTCGCTGAGTACAGCATTTGATGATGCAATGGGTTCAAGTATGAGATCAACAACTTCAAGTCCAGCCTTCTTTACACATTTATATATATTTTTTGCCGCTGTGGTTTGTCCGATAATAATGTGAAAATTTGCTTCCAATGAGTTGCCTAACATTCCGATTGGATAGCGAATGCCTTGTTCGTTATCGATGATGTATTCCTGAGGTATCACATCAATAATCTCCTCGCCGGGACTCATGTTGAGATTGTACATGCTGTTGTGCAAATTGTCGATATCTTTTTGGCTTACCTCCACCTCGTTGTTTTCGCGGATTAGCGTTCCCCTGTGTTGAAGGCTTTTAATGTGTTGTCCGGCTATACCAACATTTACATATTTGATTTCGGCATTTGATTTTTGCTCGGCCTCCTCCACCGCTCTTCTGATGGATTGAACAGTGTTTTCGATGTTAGAAACCACACCACGTTTTACACCAATGGATTCGGTTTTCCCATGTCCTAACATTTCAATCTTTTTATGATCGGCACGTCTTCCGACGATAGTCGCAATTTTTGTAGTGCCGATATCAAGTCCTACTATTATATTTGATGATTCCATATTATATTATTTTTTGCAGATCACCTGGTTTATATATTTAAGATTTAATGATCGATAGTTTTGCTCCGATGCTGACGTACCTGCACGGTAAAATGCCATCAGGTTACTAAGCTTTCGCTGAATATTATTGATGTTCCCAACTAAAATTATGTGATTCCCGTTAGCAGGCACCAGCTCAATCTCACCTTTCTTATTAATAAAAATTTGTTCGATGTATTTATTCAGATACTCATGTTTTGATAATTCACCTGATAAATAATGGATAGAGCTTAACATTGATTCTTCACCGGTAGGTTTAGAATTCTTCTTGAAATTCATCTCTTTTGATATTTGATATTTCTCATCAATAAATCCGCTTACCACGATTACCCGTGGAGTAAATTTATTGCTAAAAGGCAAAATGCAACCGTTGGTACTTAAATAAAAACTTTCGCCATCCTTGTTAATAATTCGTGCCAATGGTGTGTGAGGTTCAACATAAATCTCAACCTCGCCAGTTACCGATTTAAAAATTTCGACATTTTTAATATACGGGTTGTCTATTAATGTTGTTTCAATCATTTCCGTATTAATACTATCGATGCAAATTCCAATAATAGAATCGAAGTTTTGTACAATGATTTTTGAAATATCATCCTGATTGATGAATCCGGGATTTTTGGTATCGGAAATCGAAATGCTAATTTTGTGGCATTTAACGGTGTTGTGATTCTTTAGGGCAAAGCTCAGCAACACCATGATAGCTGTTGCTGCAGTGAGCCAAATTGATATGTAAGCTATTTTTTTCATGATTGGTCTCCTATAGTTTTTTTTTCGAGCATTAATCGGATAGGTTCAACCAGCCTGTCGATGTCGCCTGCGCCAATTGTAAGTAGGATTTCCATGTCCCTGCTTTCGATATATTCCGGTAATGCCGATTTGTTAATTAATACTTTGGTTTGTTTTTTAATTTTTTGATAAATAAGATTTGAAGAAACCCCTTGGATGGGTTTTTCCCTTGCGGGATAGATTTCGAGAAGAATAATCTCGTCTAATAGTTCGAGGCTTTTAGCAAAATCAGTTGCAAAATCCCGGGTGCGTGAAAATAAATGTGGCTGAAATATCCCGGTTATTTTTTTCTTTGGATACATTGCCCTGATAGAATTTACCAGTGCTTTGATCTCTTCAGGATGATGGGCGTAGTCGTCGATATAGATTATGTTTTCGGTAACAAATTGCCGATCGAATCTGCGATGAACTCCCAGGAATGATTTTAATCCCATGCGAAGTTCGTTTTCGCTGATTCCGGCTTGAAGTGCAATAAAGGCTGCTGCAACAGCATTTTCGATATTTATTAATCCGGTTGAGATCATTTCAAGATTATTTATAATCAACCCAGAAGTAATTAGGTCGAATGTCATAAAATCATCAGAGACCCTGATATTTTTAGCATAAACATCTGCAGTATTGTTGTTGAGCGAATAGGTGTAAATGGATTGTACAGGTAAATTATTGGTGTTGATTCCAATGTCTTTTTTTATCAATAAAATACCTTTTGGATTAATCAGGCCTGCAAATTCGTGAAATGCTGAAAGTAAAAATTCATGGCTGCCGAAAATGTCGAGGTGGTCTGCATCTGCCGAGGTGATTACTGCATAATAGGGGTGTAGTTTTAAAAAGGACTTGTCAAATTCGTCAGCCTCCGTAACTGCAAATTCTGAATCCCCTGTCATTAGGAAATTGGTTTGATAATTTTTGGAAATACCTCCCAAAATTGCAGTACACCCAACCGGCGATTGCCACAGCAAATGTGCAATAATACACGAAACACTTGTTTTTCCGTGTGTGCCTGCAACAGCTATGGTTTTTAAACTTTCGGTAATAATCCCTAATATTTCCGATCTTTTTAAAACCTCAAAGCCATTTGCTTCGAAATATTGCAAAATTGTATTTTCCTCTTTTATTGCTGGTGTAAGGATAACGAGGGTTTTTGCTGTATCCTGAAATTCTGAAGCAATCAAATCTGCCTGATCATCAAAAATAATACTGATGTTTTCTTCCTGAAGTTGCGATGTAATTTTGGATGGGTTGCGATCGTAGCCTGAAACAATTTTTCCGGTAGAGGCAAAAAATCTTGCCAGTGCCGACATCCCAATGCCACCAACTCCCAAAAAGAATATGTGTGTAAACTTATTCAGCATCTTCTTTATTTTTGATCATTTCAAGTATCTCCCCGGCAATAATATCAGCCGAATTTTTTACAGCCATTTTATGAATGTTTTCTGCTAATACTTGTTTTTGGTCATCATTTTTTGCCAACTCCACGGTTATAATCCCAAGCATTTCTTTTGCCTCATTATCTTTGAGGTGAATTGCAGCATTTTGTTTAACAAGGGCTTCAGCATTTTTTGTTTGATGATCTTCGGCGGCTGTTGGTAATGGAATAAATATACACGGCTTGGCTACAGTACTCAATTCTGAAATAGCAATGGCACCGGCTCTTGAAATAACCAGATCGGCAGCCGAGTATGCAAAGTCCATTTTAGTTATAAAATCTCTTGCCCGAACCATATTTTTTTTGGTGCCATCCAGTTTTTCCAATATCGATTTGCGGGCTTGTTGGGTGTACAAACTTCCGGTTTGCCAAATCAATTGTAGGTTGTTCATGGTAAACAATCCGAGATTTTCGTCAATAGCTTCATTTATAGATTTTGCTCCCTGGCTACCTCCAATAATTAGTACAACCAGCTTGCTTTTGTCCAACTCAAAATATTCCAATGCATTATTTCTTTTACCTTCAATTTTAGTAACTGATTGGCGAATAGGATTTCCGGCCAGAATGAGTTTTTCTTTTGGGAAATACTTTTCCATACCGGGATATGCCACACAAATTTTATCAGCATCTTTTGCAAGGATTTTATTTGTAATGCCCGGAAAAGAATTTTGCTCTTGCAATAGTGTAGGTATTTTTTTTCGGGATGCCATTTTAACCGTAGGCCCACTGGCATATCCGCCCACACCAATTACTGCATCAGGCTTAAAGTTTTTGATTATGTTAGCTGCTCTCAAAAGGCTAAAGAGTAGTTTGAACGGGAAGAGTAAATTCCTGACAGACAGGTTGCGCTGGAATCCGCTGATCCAAAGCCCGACGATTGGAAACCCGGCCATGGGAACTTTTTCCATTTCCATCCTGCCTTTAGCACCAACAAACAATATGTCGATGTCTTTTTTTATCCTTTTCAAGGCTTCGGCAATTGCAATGGCCGGAAAAACGTGTCCGCCTGTGCCACCTCCAGAAATCAATATTTTATATTTATGCTGTTGCATATTTTAAGTTTTTTACTTCTGCTGGATGTTCTGCCTCCACCGACCGGCTTACGCTAAGTATCATGCCCAGGCCTGCGCATGAAAACCAGAACGATGTTCCTCCCATAGAGATAAATGGCAGTGTTTGACCTGTTACAGGGAGCACATTTACTGCAACCCCCATGTTTATCATTGCCTGAAATACCATTAGAAAACTAATGCCAATTACGAGGTAGCTGCCAAATTTTTTATCGCATAGCCGGGCAATTTTTAAAGATCTGAAAAGTATGATAATAAATATGAGTACGATAGCAATACCACCAACAATTCCGTATTCCTCAATAATAATGGCATAAACGAAATCGGAGTAGGAGTGAGGAAGGAAACTGCGTAGGGTGCTGTTTCCCGGCATTTTACCAAACAGGCCACCACTTGCGATGGCCATTTTAGAAACGGAAACCTGGTAAGATTGTTCTGAACCCTTATCGAAGTGTTCAAGTGCTCGTTTTTGCCATACCGATGCTCTTGGGAGCAACTCAGGTTGGTATGCTGCAATTGTTAGAAGCAGCAAAAAACCAGCTATGCCCAGGCCAATGAGCGAAAATATATGCTTAAGACTTGCTCTGCCAATATACAGCAACATAAGGCTGGCTACGAAAAGCATTGCCGCTGTTGAAAAATTGGAAGGTAAAATAAGTACACAGGTTATTATTATTGGAGTAACCACCCAGATAAATCCTTTTTTAAAATCTCCGATTTCTTCCTGGTTTTTTGCCAGAAAACGAGCCAGAAACATCATTAGCGCAAGCTTGGCAAAGTCGGAAGTTTGAAAGGTTAGCAGACCAATCCCGGGAATGTTGATCCAGATAAATCGTCTGGCACCATTTATTTCGGGGCCAAATAATAAGGTAGCTAATAATAAGGGAATGGATAAGTAAAACAGAACTTGTGCACTCCTCGAAAAATAGATAAATTTGATTTTGTGAATGGCATACACGATCAAGAGTCCAAACATTACAATGATAAATTGTTTTAGTAGGTAATACTCGGTGTTGCCTCCTCTTTCGCGCCAGGCCAGGGAACTTGTTGTGCTGTAAATTGCAAGTAATGAAATTACCGACAGAATGATGACCAGCGTCCAAATTACTTTGTCTCCTTTAATTCGTTGTGTAATCATGTGGTTGTAGTTTTAAGGGTTAAAAAATGTGTTGTTAAAAAGGATAAAATGATATGTTTATTAAATGGTTTCATGAAATCTTTACAATCTTCTTTAGAATCTTAATTTGCAAAACTTACCAACATGTTGGTTAAATAATTTGCTGTTAATTTCCAGCTTTGTGGTTTCAATAATAAATCATAAATCATAAATAATAAATAATAAATCATAAATTGAATTAGGTTTATTACAGGTTAATAACGGCTTTCTTGAATTGATTTCCACGATCTTCATAATTGTCGAACAGGTCGAAACTGGCACAAGCCGGCGACAATAATGTAGAGTCTCCTTTTTGCCCGAGGTGATAGGCGGTGCGAACTGCAATATCCATATTTCGGGTTTCGTAAATCATATTGCAAACCGGCGAAAATGTTTCCATAATTTTATCATTATCAATGCCGAGGCAAATTATGGCTTTTACTTTTTGGGCAACTAATGGTAGTAGGGTTGAATAGTCGTTGCCTTTGTCCTGGCCACCAGCAATCCAAATTACCGGTTTGTTAGCGTTTTCCAATGCATACCATGTAGAGTTTATGTTGGTGGCTTTGGAGTCGTTAATAAATTCGATACCCCTGACAGAGGCTACAAATTCGAGACGATGTTCTACACCCTGAAAATCTGACAAACTTTGTTTTATGCTCTCTTTGCGGATATCAAACAATCTCGAAACAATTGTCGCAGCCATCGAGTTGTAAGTATTGTGTTTGCCGGTAAGCGCCATTTCCTGTAAAGTAAGTACCATTTTTTCTGTATTAATATTTATAATCAATTTGCTATGTTCGTAGTTGTTTTTATCTGTTTTAAAATATGCTCCTTCATCGAATTCGGTGTTTGATAATGTGAAAGGATATCTTTTTGCCTTGCAGTTTTTTGTTTTCAATTTTCTTTTAATCACTTCATCATCATCACAAAAAATAAATGCATCATCACAGGTTTGATTTTGAATGATCCTGAATTTTGAATCGGCATATTTTTCAAAATCATAATCATATCTGTCGAGATGATCTGGTGTAATGTTTATTAATACAGCCATCTCAGCTTTAAAATCAAACATCCCATCCAATTGAAAACTGCTAATTTCCAGAACCAGAACCTCATAATCTCTTTCTGATAATAACCAGGCCATGCTTTTTCCAACATTTCCTGCTAAGCCAACATCTATCCCTGCATTTTTTAAAACATGATAAATGAGCAGTGTTGTTGTGGTTTTTCCGTTGCTGCCTGTGATGCAGATTTTTTTAGCTTTCGTAAAATTCGCTGCAAATTCGATTTCTGATATTACCGGAATGCGTAACAATTTTGCCCGTTTAATAATAGGAGCATGGTCAGGTATGCCCGGACTCTTTATTATCAGTTCTGCGTTGATTATTTTGCTTTCGGTATGTTTCCCTTCTTCAAATTCGATTTCAGAATGTAAAAGAACTTTTTTATATTTTTCTTTGATCTCTCCCCGATCTGAGAGGAAAATCCCAAATCCGTTTTTTTTAGCAAGGAGTGCCGCACCTACTCCGCTTTCTCCACCTCCCAAAATGGCTATAACCTTGCTCAATATCTATTTCTCCTATCGTATCTTTAGCGTAATTACTGTAAATATCGCAAGCATAATCCCAACAATAAAAAACCGCAATACAATTTTTGGTTCCGGATATCCCTTCACCTGATAATGGTGATGTAATGGCGACATTTTAAAAATTCTTTTGCCGGCTCCAAATTTGTGTTTGGTGTATTTAAAATAGCTTACCTGCATAACTACTGATAAACTTTCGGCAAGGAAAATCCCACACAAAATAGGGATGAGTAGCTCTTTGCGAAGCATAATGGCAAATACAGCTATAATGCCACCAAGTGCCAACGATCCGGTATCGCCCATAAAAACCTGTGCGGGAAACGAATTGTACCATAAAAAGCCAATACATGCCCCAACAAAAGCACTGATAAAAATTACTAACTCACCTGAATTTGGGATGTACATAATGTTGAGATAATTGGCGAAAAATATATTACCCGATACGTACGCAAACACGGCAAGTGTAATTCCGATAATGGCTGATGTGCCTGTTGCCAGCCCGTCCATGCCATCGGTAAGGTTGGCACCATTAGAAACCGCTGTTATGATCAGAATTACTGCAGGAATAAAAATAAGAAATGCCCATTTTTGGTATCCTTCACCAAGCCATCCAACAAATATTGAATAATCAAACTCGTTGTTTTTTACGAATGGGATAGTGGATTTCGTTGATTTTGTTGATTCAGCCTTAAATAATATGGTCGTTTCGTTGATGCGATTTTGATTAAAATTGTGGTTAGTTTCGATGAATGATTCATCAGTAACTCTTTCGCGAATTACAATATCAGGACTGAAATACATCATTAATCCAACAAATAACCCAAGTATTACCTGCCCCAGGATTTTGAATTTTCCGGCAAGACCTTTCTTGTCTTTCCTGAAAACCTTGATATAGTCATCAACAAAGCCGATAAGCCCAAGCCACAGTGTGGTGATGAGGATAATGATAATATAGATATTCTCTAATTTGGCAAATAGTAGAGTAGGGATGAGAATAGCTCCCAGAATTATCAACCCACCCATTGTAGGGGTGCCCTGTTTTTCCATTTGCCCTTCGAGTCCCAGATCACGAATACTTTCTCCAACTTGTTGTTTTTTTAGGAAATTGATAAGCTGTTTCCCAAAAAGCATCGAAATTATAAGAGAAGTAATAACCGCCATGCCGGCTCTGAACGAAATGTACTCGAACATTCCTGCACCCGGAAAATCAAAAGCCTTTTGTAAATATGCGAACAAATAATATAACATTCTCTATTTTCAGTTTTAATTATTTAATGCTTCCTCCATTGCACCATTGTATCATTTTCAAGTAGATAATGCGACAATGCGACAATGCGATAATGCGACAATGCGACAATGAGATAATGCGACAATGCGACAATGAGATAATGCGACAATGCGACAATGAGATAATGCGACAATGCGACAATGAGAACCATTTAAGCATTGAATCATTTTAGCATTGAATCATTGAATCATTTTAGCATTGTATCATTGTATCATTTAAGCATTGTATCATTGAATCATTTTAGCATTGAATCATTGAAACATTTTAGCATTGTATCATTGAATCATTTTAGCATTGTATCATTTTAGCATTGTATCATTAAATCATTTTAGCATTGTATCATTTAAGCATTGTATCATTA
>JAOZRY010001075.1 GCA_029939965.1 Bacteroidales bacterium
GGTAGTCCCTGCAAAACAGTGCAGGTGCCGTCAAATCAGCTATTCGCGAGGAATTGGGACTGTTATGAGATATTTCCAGGTTAGCTGAGAATTCGTCAATCCTATCTTCATGGCCGGTGTGTTATGTTCATATTTTTTTATAAACTTCTCATCATCATCATTAATTTTAATTCGCAGGCTTTTATGGAACTGAATATAGTTATAGTTAAACAAATTAAGCCACATAATAATAGAAAAATTCAATTTGCATTTGCAGTAACCCAAAGTTTTTCTCTGAAGATAAGATACATGCTGTCTCAGAGTAAGATTAAGTCTCTCAATAAAGGAGGTGTTCTGACTTTTGCCCGGAAAATCTTTTGCCGTACCTTTCACAAAAACCTTTTTGACAGTGACAAGTCGACGTTTTATTCGGCGTTTAACAATTTGCAGATAAACATAAGGGATATCTTTCATATATTTTTCAAGCGCATTTTTATAAGCGGCTAATTTATCCGTTGTCACCTTTAATATATGGCCGCAGTTCCAATTCCCTAATTTTTTTAAAGTTTTTACCAACCGCTTCGCTGTGTAAACGGTTCTTGAACCTAGCTCAAAGCATATCTGAAACTTTGTTTCAGATTCAAGTGCGATAAAAACCCATAACTGACTTTTTTTGTTGATGATATATGACCAAAGTTCGTCCATTTGGAGAAATATGATGTTAATTTTTATTGCTAAACATACAAATAAATGAAATTGCTGTCCTTTTTTGCCGATAGCCTTTAGCCATGTCTCAACAGTTCTTATGTCTCTTTCGAGTACGTCGGCAATAGGTTCGGCTGAAAGTCCGTGAGCAGCTAATTTGGCCGCCTGCACATATTCTCTGAAACTGCCGTGCTTTCCAAAAAGGTCGGAATACCCTGTCTCGGAGAACCGATGCTCGCCTTTGTGGCAATAAAACATCTGCCTTGGCTCCGGATCGGATTTTGTCGTATAAACACCGTCTCTGGTGATTTTATTATCGGCAGATTGGTAGCCGGGGCAGCTTTTTCGTGGACAGAAAAGTGACAACTCCGTATTCACCTGATCATTATGCATAGCTAATCTCCTTTAAATAAATAGTTTTAGCCATGCTATTAGCAAATATTTTAACTTGCGTCTATAAAATTCGTCCTTCTCACAAATTAAATTTCAAATTGAGGCAGGATGAGAATTAGCTGTCACCTGCACTGTTTTGCAGGGACTACC
>JAOZRY010001076.1 GCA_029939965.1 Bacteroidales bacterium
TGTACCATCATATTCATGTTTTCGTGTGAAACAGAAGATGCCAAAGAAACCATATCCAAATATAAAATCAGGATTGCATTTGCGCAATAAACACCGTAAAAGGTACAACTTTAAAATCCTGACCGGAAGCTTTCCTGAATTAAACCAATATGTAAAGGTGAATGAATGGGGCGATGAATCCATTGATTTTTTTAACCCCAAAGCAGTGAAAAGCCTAAACTCGGCACTGTTGAAACAGTATTATGGTATCAACAATTGGAACATTCCATCGGATTATTTAATCCCTCCCATCCCGGGCAGGGCTGATTACATTCATTACATTGCCGATTTATTGGGGAGTAGTAATAAGGGAAAAATCCCAAAAGGTGACCACGTAAAATGCCTTGATACAGGCGTTGGAGCAAATTGCATTTATCCCATAATTGGCCACCAGGAGTATGGATGGCAATTTATTGGTTCTGAAATCGATCCTGATGCCATAAAATCTGCACTCAAAATAATCGAATCGAACCCAACTTTAAAAGGGGAAATTGAAGTGCGATTACAAGATAACCCAAAGCATGTATTTAACGGTATAATCAGGAATAACGAAAAATTTGATTTAACAATTTGTAACCCTCCGTTTCATGCTTCGGCTAATGAAGCCTTAACCGCAACACAGCGAAAAAATAGTAATTTGAAGCAAAAGAAAACTACCGGGGTAAGTCGCAACTTTGGTGGAAAGAACAATGAGCTTTGGTGCGATGGTGGTGAAGCAAGTTTTGTAAATCGAATGGTTGTTGAAAGCAGTGTATTTTCGAATTCCTGTTTATGGTTCACCACCTTAATTTCGAAAGAATCTAACCTCAGTTATGTTTACAAAAGCCTAAAGAAAGTTGACGCAGTTGAGGTTAAAACTTTTTCGATGGGACAGGGAAACAAAAAAAGCCGCATTGTGGCATGGACATTTTTATCAAAAAATAAGCACAAAATGTGGTTTAACGATGGAGTGTAAAATATCAAATAGTGATTATTGGGAAATAAAAAAACCGGGAAATAAAATTGCCCGGTTTTTTTTATAGTTTAATTTTTCGATTTATTTAGGCGTTGGTGTTTTTATCTTCTCGCCCGTTTCAGTATTCTTTTTACCATCTAACGAAAATTTAATGGGCATATTAAATTGCACCCGCACCGGTTTACCTTTCTGTTTTCCCGGAATCCAATTGGGCATGCTTTTTACAGCATTTA
>JAOZRY010001077.1 GCA_029939965.1 Bacteroidales bacterium
GGAGTAAATTAGTTAATAAAATACAGCAGTAGTAGCAGTAATTTCTCTTTTTTTGGTTCTTTTTTTCTCTTTGTGGATAATTGTCAATTTGTGGATAACTCATTTTTGCCTATTCACTTTTAGTATGTTTGATATTTTTTTATCTATAGCTTTACGAAGCTTAAAAGGATTTAATCCATAAAATTGTTCTTTGAGATTATTTTTATCTTTATTCGAAACATGTTTTGACTCCAATATTCTTTGATATGGCGTCTTAGGTGAATGGTAGCACTTAACAGTTTTTGAGGCAATTCTTTTTTTATCCTTAAGTTTCATGGAAGGACAGAAGAAGTTGTGATATAACCTCCATTCGCTTGTGTAGAGCTCATTCATCAGAGGAACAGTCTTGGAATTATCCAATCTGACATATCCGAGCCACTGACGTACATGAGTCCAGTTTTTCTGCTCTATGTGGGCATTATCGTTGCTGTGGTATGGCCGTGAACGGGTATACTCTACAAGCTTTTTTCTGTTTGTAAAATAACGATATAAGTGCCAGTTTATGAATTCTCCGCCATTGTCAGAATCAAACCCTAAAAGGGGGAATGGTAAAGAATCTTCAATATCTAGTATTTGTTCCATGACACCAGTGTAGCCTTTACCCCATACAGCACGCTGTAAAGTCCATCCAGTGGCAATATCAACAGTATCCACGGTATGTGCATATATACCTTCAATTTTGTCACCACAATGAGCGACAGTATCGGCTTCTATGAATCCCGGTTTTGATTCATCCCATTGATTTGTTTTTATGGGTATTTGGTTTCGAATAAGAGTTCCGGGTTTAGTGGTGCTTTTACCTTTGCCGGTGTATGTTATCCGTACAGATTTAAGAATTCGGTCAATGGAACTCGGAGAGATCTCGTACAAGAGTTTTATTATCTCTTTGGGGATAACTTCATATTCCACTTGATAAAAAGGTATCCATAGAGGAATTAATGCCTTAAAGTTCTTAGAACAAGGCATATATGCGGCAAGCCATATTCGTTTTAATATTTTTATGATTTCAGGTTTGTTGTATCTTGAAGGTTTACCTCGTTTTTTAGACTTTGGTTTTGTAAAGCGTTTATATTTGCTTAAAACGCGAATGGCATGCTTTCTGTGCCACTTGCAAGTAATGCATAGTTCTGTGATTAAAGCGGTCTTTTCCGCACGTGTTTTGGCTTTTTTGTACCGAAGATGGAA
>JAOZRY010000021.1 GCA_029939965.1 Bacteroidales bacterium
CATTAAATCATTGAAGCATTTTTGTATGTTCCACTAAATTCGCAGTAGAACCTTAAATAGCATTAGGCTCTTAATTTGGAGAACTAACCAACATGTTGTTTAAATTTTTTGTTGTTAGTTTCCCGCTTTGCGGTTTCAATAATAAATCGACAATAAAAAATAATAAATTGAATTAGCCTCTTTTGTTTTAAACAGGAGAGGTTTTTTTAGGCGTAAATTGTAACAATTAAACGTCTGCTGCCACCATAATTTCTAAATTCACAAAAATAAATACCCTGCCATGTTCCCAAATTGAGCCTTCGGTTGGTTATTGGAATTGTTATGGAGTTTCCTGTTAATGTCGATTTAATATGTGCCGGCATATCGTCAGCACCTTCCATGGTATGATCAAAGTAGGGTTCGTTTTCAGGAGCAAATTTATTAAAATATTTATCCATATCCATCCTTACCGAGGGGTCTGCATTTTCGTTTATGGTAAGGCCTGCCGAAGTATGTTGAACAAAAACATTGAGGAGGCCTTTTTCAGGAAGGTTTTTTAATTGGGATTCGATGCGATGGGTAATTAAATGAATTCCTCTGTTAAAAGGTGGTAATTGCAATTCAAATTGTTCTACCATAATTTAAAAGGTTTTTACAAAAAAAGAGTCCCGAATTTTTTCGGGACTCTAATAATAAACATAAAGAAAACAAAAAAAACGATTTATTTTATACCTGCAATTTTTTCAAGCATTTCAGTAGTAACAGACTTGGGTCTTTCAAGCGGATATAGCAAGGCGCGATCCCAGATAATGTTGGCTGCAATACCAATCGACCTGCCGATTCCAAAAAGAACGGTGTAAAAGTCGTATTCCGTTACGCCATAATGCCACTGGATAACCCCTGTTTGTGCATCAAGATTTGGCCATGGATTTTTGGCTTTGCCTTGCTTCTTCAATATTGGAGGTACTACTTTATAAAGTAAGTCAACATATTTAAACAATGGATCTTCAGGCATATTCTTCAGGCAAAAATCACGTTGGATCGAATACCTTGGGTCGGTTTTTCGGAGTACTGCGTGCCCATAGCCAGGTATAACTTGTCCCGAATTTAATGTATCCCAAACAAATTGTTTCATTTCATTCTCCGAAGGGATTTCATCTCCCATTTTTTCTTTTACTCCCTGTAACCAGCGCAATACTTCCTGATTTGCAAGTCCGTGGAGAGGGCCGGCAAGTCCGTTGATCATGGCCGAAATGGCCTGATAAATATCTGAAAGTGTACTGGATACAAGATGCCCGGTGTGTGCACTCACATTGCCGCTTTCATGATCGCTATGAATAATAAAATGAAGTCTGGCAACATCGTCATAAGGTTTTGGCTTCATCATCATGTGTGCAAAATCACCGCCTATATCAAGGTTTGGGTCGGATTGTATGCGTTTTCCATCGCGATACAATTTGGCATAAATATAAGATGCTATTTCAGGTAATTTTGCCAGAAGGTTCAGCGCATCTTCATAAGTAGATTCCCAATAATCAAGTTTGTTGATTCCTGCCGCATACTTTTTAGCAAAAAATGATTCGCGGTGCAGCGTAAGTATTGCATTTGCGAAAATTGCCATAGGATGACTGCAACATGGGTAAGCATCAATTACTTCATAAACATACCTCGGGACTATTCTGCGCTTTCTAAATTCATCCACAACATCCGAAACTTCATTTTCAGAAGGGATTTCTCCAGTTAATAACAGGGAAAACAAGCCTTCAACAAAAGGCATTTCCGAACCCTTGGGTTTTGGTAATTTTTCAAATACTTCCGGTAGTGTGTATCCACGATATCTTATGCCCTCGTTCGGGTCAAGGTAAGAGATGTCGGTAACCAGGGATTTAACGCCACGCATACCACCAATCACCTGCGCAATTGTAATTTTATCAACTACTACATCGCCATACTCCTTTAGCAATCTTTGGGTACGGGGGCGATGTTCTTCAATTTTTTCACGAAGTTTTTCTTTTAAACTTGCCATTGTTTTGTGTTTTTATTTTTCACTATTACAACTAACGGAAAATATCAATCAAATGTTTAAACATTTTTGCAAAGTTAACCATTCAGTTTTATAAGCAGGTTTTTATCCAGAGCGTTCAAAAAATCCTCTGTGTTCAGATAATGTTCTGGTTTCAATTCTTTTTTATGTATCAGGAGAGCCAAATCTTTGGTCATATTACCAGACTGTACAGTTTCGATACATACTTCTTCAAGCGCTTGTGCAAAATTTACTAACTTTTGATTGTTGTCGAGATGCCCACGATGAGCCAGACCTCTCGTCCAGGCAAAGATCGATGCAATAGGATTGGTTGATGTAGGTTTACCTTGCTGGTGCATTCTAAAGTGGCGTGTTACAGTTCCGTGAGCTGCTTCTGCTTCCATGGTTTTTCCATCGGGAGTTACCAGAACCGAAGTCATCAGACCAAGAGAGCCAAATCCTTGAGCAACAGTATCGGATTGTACGTCGCCATCATAATTTTTACATGCCCAAACAAAATTACCATCCCATTTCAATGCAGCAGCAACCATATCATCGATTAGTCTGTGTTCGTATGTAATTCCGGCTTCTTCAAACTTTTGTTTGTATTTGTTTTCGAATACTTCCTGAAAGATGTCCTTAAATCTCCCATCGTATTTTTTAAGTATGGTGTTTTTTGTCGATAGGTAAAGTGGCCAGCACTTTTGTAAAGCCATGTTGAAACAAGAATTGGCAAAGCCATAGATAGAATCATCGGTATTATACATCGAAAGAGCTACACCATCTCCCTGGAAATCATAAACGTCGTAACTTTGTGTTTTACTGCCATCATCGGGGGTAAAAGTTATTGTTAGCTTTCCTTTTCCTTTTACCAAAAAATCAGTTGCACGATATTGGTCTCCAAAAGCATGACGTCCTATGCAAATTGGGGCCTTCCATCCCGGCACAAGTCGCGGTACATTATTAATTAAGATAGGTTCGCGAAAAACAGTGCCACCGAGAATATTTCTTATAGTACCGTTTGGTGAACGATACATCTCCTTAAGGCCAAATTCATCTACTCTTTTTTCGTCTGGTGTAATGGTAGCACATTTGATCCCAACATTATATTTCTTTATGGCTTCGGCAGCCTCAATTGTAATTTGATCATTAGTTTCATCGCGTTTTTCAATTCCCAGATCATAATATTTAATGTCGATATCCAGATAAGGGAAAATGAGTTTTTCTTTTATGAAAGTCCAGATTACCCTTGTCATTTCATCTCCATCAAGCTCAACAACTGGATTTAATACTTTTATCTTTTCCATCTTTTATTGTAGTTTTTATCAGGTGAATAAATCAAACCAAATACATTTTTTTATTTGGGTGTTTTGATTTCGAGCCACAATATTACTAAAGTGCGATCAATATGCTTTACTACCTGTTTCTATTTTAAGTTTAATTAACTTGTAATATGTATGTAAATAATCAGTTAATTAAGGTGTTAACCATTTTAGTAAAAATCAATAGGCTTGGCCTGTAAAAGTAGTTTAAATGCGGGGTTATGGTTTTTTTTAAACAATATGCTGTATTAAAAGTTGATAGATTTGATTAGTGAAAAAAGTGTGATTAGCGGAAAATTAATTTGGGAAAAATATTCATTATTGGTATTATTCTTTAAAAAAAATGAATATCTCAATTCGGGATAATGAAATTATTAGTAGTTTTGAAAAAAGTTTAAAAAAATGAGCGCATTCAAAGTATTTGTAGTTGAAGACGATCCTTTCTATGGGGAAATGTTAAAATACCATATAAGCCTGAATCCTGATTATGTGGTAGAGAAATTTGAAAATGGCAAAGAGTGTCTGAATAATTTGTACAAGAATCCTTCTGTAATTTCGCTCGACTATTCTCTTCCTGATATGTCGGGCCTGGAAGTTTTAAAAAAAGTAAAGGAACACAATGTCGATATTCCGGTAATAATTGTATCGGGTCAGGAAGATGTTTCAACTGCTGTAAATTTACTTAAAGAGGGGGCATACGATTATTTTGTAAAAGACGATGAAACCAAAGACAGGATTTGGAATGCCTTGAAAAACATTCGTGAAAAACTCAAGTTAGAGAAAGAAATTGATGATTTGAAGGAGGAGATTGGGAAAAAATATGTTTACAACAACATCATAAAAGGAAATAGCAAGGAGATAAAAAAAGTTTTTAATATGATCGAAAAATCGATCGGAACTAATATCACCGTGTCGGTTTATGGAGAAACCGGTACCGGTAAAGATCTTGTTGCAAAGGCTATTCACTATAATTCACCACGAGCAAAATATCCTTTTATTGCTATTAATGTTACTGCAATTCCCAGAGATTTGATTGAAAGCGAAATGTTTGGCTATGAAAAGGGGGCGTTTACCGGAGCCAATACCCGAAAAATAGGAAAGTTTGAAGAGGCAGGGATGGGAACAATCTTTTTGGATGAGATTGGTGAAATGGATATGAATATGCAGGCCAAGCTACTAAGGGTACTTCAGGAGAAAGAACTTACACGAATTGGAGGTCACAGCATTGTTAAAGTCCATGCACGTATTATCGTTGCAACTCATCGTGATCTTGCCGAGGAGGTACGTAATGGGAATTTCAGGCAGGATTTATACTATCGTTTATTGGGTCTTCCAATTACTTTGCCCCCCCTGAAAGATCGTGGGAATGATGTGTTGTTGCTCGCTAAATTTTTTACTGATTCGTTTAGTGAAGAGAACAACATTGCTTCAAAAACACTTACTTCGTTAGCACAGGAAAAATTGCTTAACTACAATTATCCTGGCAATGTCCGCGAACTGAAAGCTGTAATTGAACTGGCAACTGTACTATCGAATGGTGATGTTATTGATGATACCGATATTTCATTTGCTTCAACAAACAGAGTGAGCGATTTTCTTTTGGACGAGGAGGATACCCTGAATGGTTATCAACGGAAGATTATTAAACATTATCTCGAAAAATATGATAATAATATCATGAAAGTTTCTAAAATGCTTGCTATCGGTAAATCCACAATATATCGAATGCTCAAAAATAAAGAACTTTAAAAACAAAATTTTTAAAAAACAAAAAAAAATGTCAGAAGAATTATTTAATCTCACCCAAATTACTGAAATGTTAGGTGATGATGAAGAAGTGAAAAGAATGGTCGGTATTTTTGTTGAATCCACACCAGAATCACTTCATGATATGAATGAGGGTTTTAAAGAAGATGATGCAGAAAAACTTGCACGTAATGCACACAAGATGAAAGCATCGCTTGATATACTGAAGATAAATGCCCTTTATGACGACGTTAGGAGGATCGACAAAAAGAATAAAGTTGAAGACATACCTCAAAAAGAACTTGAAGGAATTATTAATAATATGAATTCAATTCTGGAACATGTTTTTAGTGATCTCAAGCAAAAGTTTAAATTATAACCTCAATACATATTGGCTATCAAAAAGGTCTTTAAGTTTTTTCCCGGGCTTTAACCAATAAGAGTTAATGCGGGCTTCTTTTGCTGTTGTTACATTTACTTGAGTATCATCAATAAAAAGAGTATTTTCCTTATTTATGCCACATTCCGAAACTACATGTTTATAAATATTGTGGTTTGGTTTTCGCATACCAACTTTAAACGACCAAAAAGATTTTTCAAAAAGCGCATTAAAATCATAGCCAAATTTATCGCGAAACTCATTGATATACACGTTATAGTGTATCGCATTAGTATTGCTCAACAGGTAAATGGTATAATGTTTGGAAAGTTGCTCCAGCAATTTTACGTTTTCGGTTGGGAAACCTATTAATATACTATTCCACGCAATATCAATTTTCGATTCTGAAAATCTATTTCCTAGCATATCATTCACTTCACTTCTAAAAGCATTGCTGGAAATTTTCCCGCATTCAAAATCTGAAAATAAAGGACTTTGCCGGGCTTGTGAATATAGCTCTTCAAAATTATCCAAACCAAATTTAGAAAAGGTCTCTTTTTGTTTTTGATGATCAATATTATAAATTACTCCCCCAAAATCGAGTATTATTTTATTGATAGTTGAAGTGTTAATCATTGTTTATCAGTATATTAATGAATAAAGTAAAAAATCAGAAAAATTATTTTGTTAATTTGATGTCATTAGTATAATTTTGCAGCGTTTTTCAGAAAATAAAGTCTGAAAAATAATGGACCTATAGCTCAGTTGGTTAGAGCACTTGACTCATAATCAAGTGGTCCCTGGTTCGAGTCCAGGTGGGTCCACAAATATTTAACCCCTGTAATTCCCTGAATTACAGGGGTTTTTTTTGGAACTTGGTTCAATGCTATAGTTTATCTGAAACAATTTAAATAGTAAAAGCAGGTATTCGGCTAAACTCCAAATGTTAAATACTCCAATCGATCTCATCATTACCGTTATTTCGCAAATATTCATTCGTTTGAGAGAAATGTCGGTTTCCGAAAAATCCACGGTTCGCCGAAAAAGGTGAAGGGTGTGGAGATGTAAGGATAAGATGTTTTGAGCTGTCGATGATTTCATGTTTTGCGATTGCATAATTTCCCCACAACAAAAAAACCAGCTTTTCGCGCTCTTCCGATAGTTTGGTGATGGCAGCATCAGTAAATGTTTCCCATCCCTTTTTTTGGTGCGATCCTGCTTGTTTTGCCCGTACCGTTAAGGTTGCATTTAAAAGTAAAACCCCTTGCTTAGCCCACTTTTCGAGATTACCACTTTTGGGAATCGGTATCCCAAGATCACTGTGTATTTCTTTAAAAATATTTTTTAATGATGGTGGTTGCTGAATGTTTTCGGATACCGAAAAACAAAGTCCGTGCGCTTGCCCAAAACCATGGTAGGGGTCTTGCCCAAGTATTACAACTTTTACCTTGTTGAAAGGTGTGATATTGAAAGCACTAAATATTTGGAAACCGGGTGGATAAACTGTGTAAACCTTTTTATCTTCAACCAAAAATTCTTTAAGTTCAGAAAAATAGGGTGCTAAAAACTGATCGTTCAATACGTTTTTCCAACTATCTTCGATTACCGGATTTAGAGTTGCCATATTTTGTTTTTATTTTTGAGTCTGATTGTTAGATCGGCAATATTAAGTTTAAAATTCAGTTAATTAGAAAAATTAAATCAAGCTGTCCAACCTTTCGGATAGATAAAACGATTAATAAAACAGGATGCGTAAAAGTATGAAAAAAGTAGTTAAAATTCTTATTCTTCTTGCTGTTGTAGTTCTCTTTGGCTCCACCATTAGTTCATGTAAATCATCTCAGGATTGTTCGGCTTATGGTGAAGTAAAAAAGTATCAGCAGGAAATTCGGAAATAATACCCTGATTGGTGATCGGTTTCCTGAATTTCGGCCTGAACCAATTTTCATCCGGGATTAATAATGAAGATGTGCACAAAAATATCATTGCTTCTTTTATTACTGGGATTGAGCTTTGTCGGCTTGGCTCAGCAAGATGAGGAGGTTGCCTTTGAAGAGATCGATACTATTCTCAACAAAGTAATCCTTAAAAGGGAAATGATGGGTGGTGTAATGATGCATACCAGAGGGTGGGGTTTGGTTTTTAGGAAGGGATATAATCAGAATGCTTTTAAAAAGAATCTTTGGGAAGTCGAATTTTTTGGAATTAAAGATACCAAGCAGGTTAGAATTAATTTTTATGGAGCATATTACAGCAATGCTAATAGTTATATTTACGGTAAACTCAATAAAGTTTACAACATACGGGCAGGTATCGGGCAACAGTTTTTGCTAAATTCAAAACCCTATTGGGGTGGTGTAGAATTGAGGTTTACTTATTATGGAGGAATAAGCATCGGAATTGCTAAACCTATTTATCTTTATATCATCAATCAAAATAATTACAGTACTATCGAATCGGAAAAATACGATCCTGAAAAACACTTTGTGGAAGATATTTATGGTAGGGCTCCTTTTCTGGATGGTGTTGACCAAACTCAATTTTATCCCGGTATTTATCTAAAAGCAGGTCTCAACTTTGAATTCGGGCAATACAACACCAGCATAAAAGCTCTTGAAGCCGGTGTGATGGTTGATGGGTATGCCATCCCAATTCCAATTATGGCCTTTAGAGACAAACATTATTATTTTCTGAATCTTTACCTGAATTTTACTTTTGGTAAGAGATACAATAAGTATTAGATGGGTGTTTAAGAGTTATTTGATTAATCGTTAAAGGTTAATTGTTATTTGGTTAATGTTTTTGAGATAATCAGACTGCCCCTAAGCGAATCATATTTGGATTATTGGTTTTCTGGCGCACACTAAATAAAAAATGAGCTGTTGGATTTATATCCAACAGCTCATTTATTTTTTTTAATAATCATTTTCATGGTTAACTTCATACTCGACTTTTCGCTACTTGGTTTTCCAACCAGTTCAGTTTTTCCTTCATCGTTTACAATAATAACCGGTTTTAATTTATATGTTTTACTATTTGTTTAAAACACGTTGAATCGACAAATTTGAACCGCAATATTAACATATTCTTACCTTGTAAGGTCTAATAAAAATTGTTAAACGCTGACAAACAATATATTGTGCTAAACGCTTTTTGTTACCGCGATACTATATTTTCCTTTGATGATGTTTTCCATTTCGGGAAAATATCCGGTTTCGATCGAAAAAACAGTGATTTCGAGCATTTGTCCTTTTTGTGTTTCCATTAACAGTTTTATCTGGGGTGTTTTTTTTAAGGATGACCAGGGCATATTAAGCAAGTCGATACGGATTTTTTGGATAGTGAACAAAAGGTTTTCAGATTTTGGTATTTCGATTCTAAAAGTGTGGTTAAGGATTGTTTCGGCAGGATGTGATTTAATCATTACTTTACCTATAAGGAAGCTGTATGGAAGATGAATGCTTTCGCCTGATTCGGTTTCAAGTAGCAGTGCTGAGGGATTGAATTTTATAATCTTTCCGGAATAATCACCGATTTTTATTTCCTCATTTACCGAAAAAGTCTTGTTTGTTTTAAAAAATGCTCCTGCAATAAAATCCTTTAACCCAAGCCAGATAGTATAAAATGTGAATATAAATAAAAGAATAAATAATCCAATTGCATACACCGGGCTCGATTCGGCTAAGAAATTAACTGACCAGATAAGGAAAATTATCCACACTGTTAGTTCAAACAAGGATGTAAAGCGCCATGCTTGTTTGCGTTTATTCTTTTTTACCAACAACAGTGGTAAGAACCATGTTAGTAATCTTAACAAAAGAAATAAGCCAATTGCCAGAAGTAAAGTTGTGTAAAGTGCTTTGTTTGAAAATTCAAAAATTTGATCCATTTGCTATTTATAACATTTCTTTTTCGATGAGTTTTGATTGAATATGAGGATAAAGAAATCCATTTATTTCATAAATTCCTGTTTGGGGTTCGATAATAATACCGGAGCGTTTCAGGATGTCAATTTTTATTTTTATTTCCTTGATAGATTCCATACAAATTCGTGAAAGTTTTCTCAAATTTGCCCGTTTGTGTAAAATGATTTGTACGATCAACAGATACCAGTCCGGCTTGAGTTGATCAAGAATGGAGAGATCAGGAATTCGTGGTTGGGCAACTGAAATTATATTCTTTTCCACATCGGAAATATTGACTAACCACGACGAAAGTACTACTCCGGCATTACCCTTCGAATATGAAAAATATTTTGCAAATAAACGGGCATAATCCCAGGGGCGTAAATGTTCTCTTAAATTATTTGCCATCCTAAGTTTAAAATTGCTGGATTTATGTCGGTTAATTACAATTTGCTGTAATTCTTCGGAGTTGAAAGGTTCGAGGTTGATGATGTTTATAAAATAGTTTTCGATGTGATGAATACGATTCATCAGCTCGAAACTACATTTGTTTAGGTTTATTACAAACAGACATTTATGACTGTATTTTTCGATGATATCTATAATTTGAATAATCACATCAAATCCTTTGCTGCTTTTTTCCCACCAAAGGGCAAGATCATCAATGATCAAAACACTGTTTTCGGGCAATGTATTAAAAATCCGATAGTAAGTTCCTTGTGATTCAAGAGTGTTTTCGATAGATTCTTTAAATAAATTTACATCAATTGAGCCGCCATGGGGAGGAGTGAGGTTAAATACCTCTGCATTGTTATAATATTTGTGAATGAAATATTGCGAGAAAAATGTTTTGCCTGAATTGTATTCACCCAAAATTAAAATCCCGCCACGTGCTCCTTCTTCATATCTGCGTATGGCTTTGGCTGCTTCGCCAAGCTCTTTGCTACGGCCTACCCAAAACTCGTTGAGATAATACTGTTTTCGCAGAAAGAGTTGTGTGTAATAAAATGGTAATTTTTGCAGTATTTCGCGTTTTATCGATACTCTTTCGGTCAAATTTAAAGCATCGTTAACCCTGAAATGACCTGGAGTAAATTCTTTAATCAGACGTTGAGTAAACATCAGGCCAATACTTTGACGATACCAAAACTGGTTGAGCAGGTGTTGGGCAAATTGCTTGGTCTTGTTTCTTTGCGATCTGAAAAAATCCCATCTCTTTCGGCTTTTTATCTCCCTCATGTATTGCTTCAGATTTGTAGCGCTTTTAATAAAGGAATGATATGACAGGCGGTCTTCAAAAGTGTTGAGCCTTTCGTTCAGCAAGTTTTGAATTTGCGATTTCAGGTCGATAGATTTATTAATTTCAATTTCAAGTAACTTGATTTGTTTCTCAAATATTGGAACTACTTGCTCTGATTTTGGAATACCATCCTTAACTTTCTCCGACTCCTTTTCGATCGAAAAAGTAAGATTACGGACAATTTCGTTTACCGTGGTATTAAGTTGTTCGAGCTTGTGAGGTAGTTGCGAAACCGACTTTTGCAATGGTTCTACAAACTCCGATTGTAAAATGTAATCCATCAGTTGTGAAACTGAAATATCAATAGATTCAATAGATTTATACTGTAAGCTGAAGAAATTATTCAGCGAATCCTCGGCCATTAGTTCTATATTTTCGGGAAGCACGCTGGTGGCAAGTTTAATTTTTCTAAAGGTTTTTTCGATAAGTTGATTGAAATAGGCCTGAATCTTTTCACGCTCCTCAAGGTCGCCTAAAGCTTCCGGGTTGAACTTTACAGAATTATCCTCAACAAGTTTTTTTAAAAAACTCAACAGTTGATCACGGATTTTGATTTCGTGAGAAATAAAGTGGTTATTAAAAGTTTGATCAATCTCATTTGCTACATCATTAAGTATAGTACGGAGTTTAGTTGTAAAGGCCAATAACCCCAATTCAAGTTTTATGCTATTAAAGAGCAAAATTTGATTTCGCTGCCATTGTTTGGGTACGGTGAGTACAAATTTGCGAATGCTTTTTGCGCCTTGATTGCCGAAGTTGTATTCCTTAAGCAGTTTATTGGCATTGAGGCAGTTGAGGTCGCTGGATACTTTTGTTGTTGTTTTGTTATTCTGAATGATTAGAAATTCTGACAAAGAGTGTGATGACTCATTGTTATATTTTCTCAACTGATCGATTTCTTTAAATATTATTTCTCTCTTCTGTTCGATCATTTCATTGGTGATTCCTTTTAAAGTGGCCTTTTCCAATTCGAACAGAATTAATGCAATACGATTAATGAGAGCCCTTCCTTTAATTACATGATTTAATGTTGAAATGCCCCATTTATCAAGCCAATCATAAATTAAACGGTTGGTCGAAATGGCAAGGTAACCTTTTATCAAGGGCTGGTATTTTAGTTTGTAGCTTGCTTGATTTTCTTTATTAAATATCCTGATAATTTTATGGCGAAGAATAAATACATGGTTGGAGAAAGAACCTGCTTTATCTGGTTTAAGGTCATCATCATTAAGTGGAATTTCAATTTTGGCCGGGCTGGTAAATATCACTTTGTCAATTTCCTGGAAAAAATAATCAATGCTGTCTTTGAGTTTGGATTGTTGAATGTCGAAAACCTCTTGCTCAAAGTCGGTAATAATTTTTCTGAACCTGAAAAGCAGATTGCTTTCAAATTTTATGAGTGATTTTTGTTGATTTTCGATTTCAAGAGATGTTACTTTTTCTTTGATATTAGAAAAACTTTTATCAACAGCCTCTTCAATTAGGTTGATAAGGTTAGCGTGGTAGCCGAAAAGTTTCAAAACAAAATTATTTGTCATGTATCGGCTAATTTCCATCAAATCACCATAAAGTAATTTTACCTGTCTGGCAACGGCTTCTTTTTCAGGATATTTGATGTTTGATATTGGTACAGAAAGTACTTCTTCACCCTTTACTTTTTCCTCAAGTTTATCTATCTGGCTCAGAAGTGCTTTTTTAATTCCGATCTTGTGTTTTTTAAAATTTGTTGATGCTCGTAGTAAAACAACGGTTCCAATATCTTTGCACAGTTGGTTGGTTTCCTCCACAAAAGTTTCTTCTTCGCCTTGCGAAATTTTTGGAAGGCCAAGGAAAATCAGGTCTGAATTAACAGATTCAACTTGTACAATATCATAAAATGATCGCTGCTCTACCTGGTTGTTAATGATTTTAATTTCGGCCTGAATACGCATATTGTCTATGATTGAGCGCGTATTTCTGTATATTATTTCCCTCTGCTCATTTACCGGATTTACAATAATTATTCTGGCTTTAGCATTTCGCCATTCGTTTGATAACCACAGGAATTTTAACAGTACCAGTGCAATGTTCCCATTTTTTTCTGTTGTTCGCCACCAAATATCAATTTGGTTATAATCTCCAAAGCCTGCATTTTTATCATAGTCCATTAGCAGGACGTTTAGGTCGAGAGCTTTGAGATGGTTCACCGTTTCAAGAAATTTTCTGGGAGATTCGCTCTGACGACCCCACCCCATCATTACAGTGTTGGGTTCGATACCCGAAAATCCATAAGTACCTGCAATAGTTTTAATGCCTTCATAAATATCAGGACACACATGTTTTCGGGTGAAAATACCTTTTGTAATTAGCTCACTGTCGGGGTAATCGGTTTGCTTGTGCCGTGGCATTACTTCATTATTGCCATTATTTTTGATGAGGTCGAAATTGGATAAAAATCCTTTCCTGCCTACGAGTTGAATGCCAAATTCGATGAGGTGTGGCCTTGTAGATGTGCCACCACTAAACAAAATAATGTTCGGTTGCCAGTTGCGGTCTTCAAGCCCTTTGCGTGCAATCTTGCTCAACGAAGATCGTACAATAGATGACCATACGCTTTGCCAAACATCCCCAAAATCGACTTGCATTTCTTTTTTGGTTAATAAAAAATAAATTGCAAACATGATGAAAATAGCCAGCAACATTGCTATGGTATCAAGTTTGAACATTACTGCAAAGCAGGCTATGAATCCTCCAATTCCAATCCATTTTGGTATTTTAAAACTTGGCCTGAAATCAGTACTTGCCCAGTTTTCGAGTGCAAAAGCAAGGTTGATAAAGCCGTAAGCAGCAATGTAAAACATCGAAACTATACGGGCAATTACATCCAGTTCACCCACAAGAATTCCGGCCTCAGCTATAAGAAAAGTAAGTAATAAGGCATTGCGAGGTTCATTGTTAGCTCCGTGCCCGTTGCCGAAAAATTTTGGGAATATTTTATCGCGGGCAATGGCTTGTAATATTCTTGGGGCACCCAATATTCCACCCAACGCCGATGATAGTGTAGCACCCCATATTCCGGCCACAACCAATGGCGACCAAAATGCAATTTTCATTAAAAAATTATAGTCGGTAAGCAAAGTTTCCCTGTTTACAAAAAATGCTAACGCAATGGCCAAGCCAAGGTAAACAACCAGGCCGGTTCCAATAGCCCACAGTGTGCCTCGTGGAATTGCGTTCTTTGAGTCTTTAAGATCGCCCGACATTGCAACTCCGGCTGTAAATCCGGTAACTGCCGGAAAAAAAATTGCAAATACTGTTTCAAGAGGTAATGCTTTTGCAAATGGGTAAAGTAATACTTCTTCAGGTGCAAAATTTATATTGGTTGCAAATCCCACTGCAACCGAAACTAATGATAAAGCAATGGCACCAAGAATGATATATTGTGATTTCAGAGCGAGAGAGGTGCTGATGAATGCCAAAATTACAAGGATGAGAATTGCCGCTGTACCTATTATTCTTATGTCGGTTATCGAAGTGCCAAGCCCCAGAAAAGTTCGTATCGATTCAATACTCAGGAAGTTTTCGGCAAAACCAATAAGATAAAGAGCAATACTCAGTGAGGTTCCAACAAAAATAGTTATACCTATTGCCCCGCCCATAGGAAGGCCCAGACTCCTGCTAAGCATGTAATAAATACCACCAACTTTAATCTTTTTGTCGGTAGCTATGGATGAAATGCTTAATCCTGTTGTTATTGAAATGATGTGTGCAATAAGAATAATACCCACTGCCCCAATCAACCCCGATTGACCTACTACCCATCCCAAACGCAAATACATGATTACACCAAGTATGGTAAGAATCGAAGGTGTAAAGACTCCGGCAAATGCCCCAAATTTTGTTGCCTTTGGCATAGGTTGATTATCTGTTTATTTTTGTAAAAATAGATAATATTCTAAACTTTATATTTTTGCCTAATTTTTAATATCCCCCAAGATATTCGCAGGATCATCATTTCGTAGTATCTTTGGCACAATGATCGAATGTTGCAAATATTAAAACACTTACCAATTTTTACTTTTGAGGGGTAAAAAAAATGGGAATGAAATTTGTAACGATGGCTCAACTAAAAATTTTTAATAAAAATAGTTTTGATATGAAAGTCAGGTGTTTAATGATAATTTTAATACTCTTACCGGCATATTTTTCGGCGCAAAATCACATTCCTTCTGATACACTCCCTGAGCCTGCAACCAGAGATACAGTATCCAGATTATTAATAATTGATAATCCGGGTTTACTTCCTTATAATCCAGATAAAAAGTTATCAGTAAGGATGGAAATGGGAACAAGCTTTAGCGTTGGTAGTGGTAGTGCTGGTTTGTTTGGTGTTTATGCAGCACCTCACATCAGCTACAAAGTTTCGCCCAAACTAAGAGTGAATTTTGGAACAGTTATTCAAAATACCAATTTCATCAACTATTATAATCCCTACAATACTTTTGCTCCTGAATACACACAAACCTTTGGAAGTAGCATTACACGTACATTGGTGTATGCTGAAGGACAATATCTTGTAAACCCCAGACTTATGGTTAATGCAAAAGTTTACAAAGAAATATCCACTTTTGGGACACCTCAGGTTAATCCTCATGCACTCGATTTGGATGGTGAAGGTGTTTCCGTAGGATTCCAATACAAGGTGAACGAAAATATGCATATTGGAGCCCAATTCGGCTATAGCAAAGGACGTAATCCTTACAATCCATATTATCCGGCAGGTACGGGGAGGTCACCTTTTGCAAGCCCTTATGGTATAGACCATAATGATGTTTTTGACAAAAACCCCGGGTGGTAAAAAAAATGCGGGAAGTAATTGATCCTGCATGATGCGTTTATCTGTACGGTTCGATGGTGTGTTTTTTCGCTTATCGACACGCATAAAAAGTGTGCATGATTTTTTTAAGTCCTATTCTGTACTTTATGATTATTGGGCAAAAAGGGATACCCAAAAGCAAATTGCTGAAAATCACAACATTAGTAAAGAGACATTGAAAAAACTGGAAAAGGGGTTTGTGCAGGATGGCACGGCAGGCCTTTTTACGAAGTTGTCTTTTGTTGAAGTACCCAAACAATTAGAACGGCTTGTGATCCTAATAAAAACAGCCCGTCCACACGAAAATGCAAGCTATGCGCTACGCCTTGCAAATGCGCTCGAAATTGAAGGGGCTTCGTTGGAAACCATCAGGCAAACCCAAAGGTGCTATGGCTACGGAC
>JAOZRY010001078.1 GCA_029939965.1 Bacteroidales bacterium
GATTCGCATTCTGTTTCTTCAACAAAAATCGAAAGTGTTACCTGATAAGTTCCGGCTTCGGCGTATTGATGTACAGGATTTTGCTCTTCTGAGGTATTTCCGTCACCAAAATCCCATGCCCATGTTGATGGGTTTGGCTGTGACCAATCCTGGAATTCAACCGTTAGCTCTTCCATTTGGAAGTACCAGAAATCGGCATAGCAATCTCCAATTGAAGGACGTATGCAAATTTCAAAATCAGCCGTTAGGTTATAATTGTTCGGATCGAATTGCAGATACTGAGTGATTGGTTCACCATAGCAATTTAAAACAGAAACAATTAGTAATCCTTCTGGTTGTGAAGGTGGAGTCTCGAATGAATCGGCATATTCACCAATATCGTTCGTGAAAACCATATTATAATATCCGCTCCCATTTAATGAATCAGTGTAAATAAAAACCATCTGATTAGCGGCAGGCTCCCCGGTTTCGAGGTCGGTTACCGTACCACTTATTGTAACGGTGTTCCCTGCAAATGTAAATAATGTGAAAACTGATAAAATCAGCAATAAAATTGTACCTCTTTTCATAATAATTTAAGTTTAAATGTAAATAAAAATGTGCTTTAGAGTTAGTGAGTTATTTAGTGCTATAAACAAGTCTCAATAATATGACCATACATTTTTTAAAGGTTGCCTGTATGGATTAAAAAAAAATTGGATTTCCATTTATTTGTTGTTGAATATAGTTTCTACTGGTATTTAATCTCTGGCGTACACTAATTGGTTAATGAAATGACATGTGATATTAATAAGGTGAAAAAAAATCTTTGACATATCTGGACAGGCAGTATCGGGTTGTAAAACTCAGTATGAGTTTTGGTGATGAAAGAGGACTCAGAACAACTCTGTAAGAGTTGCGCTATTGTAGTATTGGTAAAGCAGAAGGATCAGTTCAACTCAGTATGAGTTGCGTTATCGAAATAAAAGCTATCGAAAACAATGCGAAACCCTTACAGGGTTTTGTTTTTGCTACTCTTGATTTTATTGCTACAATAGCGAAACCCGTACCGGGTTTTCATTATGCAACAATAGCATCAACCTCCCGAAAGAACAGGACATGTAAAACTCAGTAGGAGTTGTGCTATTGAAGCATGAACCATTGGAGTTACGATAAAACAACTCTGTAAGAGTTGTGCAATTGATTTATAATTTCCCCTACTTTTACCCATCTTTTTTCATTGT
>JAOZRY010000361.1 GCA_029939965.1 Bacteroidales bacterium
CACGAGATACAGTTTCTTTATTGCAGTAGGGTTTATAATATTTGGTAACGGTTTGTGTATGAAGCGTTGGGCGTTTAAAAGCACTTCGCTTTCACATTTTCAATCTTTTCAACAGGTAACCAATCGTCCATATTACCATAATCAGACCTGTCAATTTTGAAAGGTTCTAATTCTTCAAAATCCTTAATTGTGATTAAAACCAAATATCTTTTTCCTGCAAATCTTTTTTCAAGTCCTTTGTTTAAGAGTAATTTGTCTTGATGTTTCTCTACGATTTCAATTGATTGTTCTTTTGTTAATTTTTCTGAGTTGAAAACATTCTCTACAATGGCTTTCCCTTTTACAAGTCCGTCACCTTTATTTTCTATAAAATACAAAATATCAGATTTATTTACTCGTCCGTATGGTAGTTTGCGTCCCATAGCACCACGAATAATCATCGTTTTCTGACCATTTTTTATATTTTCAAGTTCTTTTGCCTTGTAATCAAGATATACTACATTATCCATATTTTATCTTTTATAAATATTCATTATTATAAAAAAGTTTCAATTTTTGTTTTACTATCAAGGAAGAGTTTTTTTCGAAACACTAATACTAATAATATTAATATAATCCCAAAAATTAATAATCTATGTTCTTGGGTTGGTATTTGTAATTCATTTGTACCGAATGAACGAAGAAAGAAATTTCCTGTTGCGTGAATTGCTGTAACAAAAATTATTGAATTAGTCAAATAATATATTATTCCTACAAGTGTAAATAGAACAGTTCCAAGTAGTGTTTCGATTAGATTAATATCTCTCGCCAATCCGTGAATAATTGTAAATAAAAAAGCACAAATTACAATACCAATAATTATTCCATATGTGTTTATCAGTCTTTTTTGAAAATAACCACGAAATACTACTTCTTGCCAAAAAGCATTTGCAAAGGCTATTAGTATTAACATTATAATACTATTTTGGGAAAAGGTAACACTTAAATTATTAGATACGACTTGACTTCCAGCACCAATTAAAAGTGGTAACAAAAACATTAGGCTCATCAAAACAACTCCAATTATTATATAAACCAATTGTCCTATTTTAAAATGAAATCCAAGTTCTTTTAGTGATATTTTAGATTTATTAAATTTCCGATTAATTAATTTGATTAAAAATATTATCAGTACGCCACGTAATATTTCATTTCCTAAATTCCAATAGTTTGATGTGTTTATTAAATTCGTTGCAATGTCGCGCAAATTTTCTAAATCAGGGTTCGTGATAAGAAATCGTACAGTATTAAATAATCCAAGTACTATGCTACTTGTCAAAATAGCAACAAATGATATTAAAATAATTACAATAAAAAAAATCAGATTTTTTATATGTTCGTTATTAATTCTCCAAAAATCAACTGTTTTGTTCATAATTCAGCATTTCAATTTTTTTCATTGGCATTCCGCAACTTTCACAAATTTTTTGTTCCATAATTTATCTTTTAAATATGACGATTATATATATTTTATGTTACACTGATTTTCGTTTTTCTAATGCCCTACAACTATGTTATATATGGACAAAACCATCATTTTTGTCCGGTTTTTTGTCCTCGAGCCCAAGATGTTCTATCGGGCTTGATATGTTCTTTTTCGTTTTGTTGCTTACATGTGTGTAGATCATTGTGGTTTTTATATCAGTATGTCCTAACAGTTCCTGAATTATTCTTATGTCGGTTCCTTTTTCTAATAGATGTGTTGCAAACGAATGTCGTAAATCGTGTAAGCGGTAGTTTTTATTCAAACCGGCTTTTTTGTGTGCCCGCCCAAATATTTTATCAATACTACCAGAGGAATAGGGGTAGCCTTTTTGCTGCCCTTCGAACAACCAATAGTCAGGGGTGTACTCTTGGATATAATTTGTGAGTACTCCTGTCATTAGTGTGCATAGATACAAAATACGATCTTTGTTGCCTTTTGCTTTTAACTGGTGTATCAGATCCTGATCTTTAGGAATAACCCAAGTTTTTTCGTTGGCAAAATATTTCCTTTTCGGAAGATTTTTAACAAAAACTAATAATTGAGGTGCATTTTTTATTTCAAGTCCTAAATAATCATTTCTGTAATTTACAATATTAAGACTTGCATAGGGTGGAATCCTTTTCAGATATAACTGAATATCCTCCCATTGAGAGTTTGTCCATGCCAAAAAATCATCTTGCAATGTAACATCTGGTTTTCGTTTCTGATCCGAAACTATGCCGGCTTCCCGGGTTCGCCGTGTAGATGTTTGCCCAATTGTGTATGCAATATTTAAAGATTTGAAGTTCTCGAAACTCTTATTCGTATAAGGAATATGCCAACACCTTTTTGTGCGGCAATAGGTAGCTTTGGTATTTTTTTTGATATTTGATAATGTTTCTCTGTCATAATCAAAAAACAAACCTATCCGGTTTTTCTCCGGATGGTTTATCTTTTTTTCAACAACAGTTTTTGTAGCTTCGGGTATCATTATTCTATCACCTGTTTTTTGATTACTTGAAAACCGAACATCCATCGGAGAGTGCCCGCGGCAGGGATTGGAGTGGTAGCTTGCCGAAAGTGGCCGCTGATATTTTTGTTGGCCGGCGTAGGCTGACGAAGGAAGCCCACGTACGGCTTACAAAAATACAGCGGGCACAAGGCAACTACAAACGGAAAGCCTGTAGCCGCCCAAATTATTATTGGTTCTAATACCATTATTGTGGTAAATAATGATGAAATGTAACAAGGAGAGAATGCGACAAGGAGAGAATCATTGAAGCATTTTTGTATGTTCCACTAAATTAGCAGTAGAATCAAAAACGCAAATTTTGGCGTTGCTCGATTTCCGATTCTTGAAATAGTTAGGGCTATGACTGTGTTTTTTGCCTCGTTATAGTACAAAAGAACTTCGCCTGCTTTGTCTAACTTATTTCGATATAATCCCTTAGCATTTACTATAGGGTGTCGAATTCTTACTGCTTTTCGTAAGTATCATCGATAAGTAGCCAGGGTTTGAATTGTGAGGCTATCTCGTCCCATTTTACAAGTTTGAAGTTTTGATTTACGAGATTTTCACCATCATAATTGTAACCATCTTGTGCTATAAAAACACCTTTGGGGTAGTTGGATCCGAGGTTTAAATTTAAAACATCAATCCCGTCTGTATCCGATGTGCCATCAACGCCGCCACCTTGGGTAATCATAAAGCTTCCCAGATATTTGTTAGAACCGTCACGCGAAAAAACCGCATAGGAGTCGTTTCCCTGGCTTGATGCAATTAAATATCCACCTTTATTTTTTCCATAATATATTGTCAATCCTTCAACATCGGCTTCGAGTTTGCTTTTTTTCAAATCAGCAATTAACTCTTTTTTATCACCACCTGATGGAAGTGCTGCCATTTTCCAGATTCCAACAGTTTCTTCGCCAACAAACAGATTTCCGGTTTCATCGTCAGCAACTAAACCCTCGCATTTCGAGTCGAATTTTACAATTCTTACAAAGCGGGCTTTTACTTTACCATTGTTTTCGAGCAATTCCCATTGGTCCATTTTGCCGTCTGTGCCTATTGATATTGCAAACATTTTATTCAAATGTTTTGGGTCTTTACTTTTGTACAAAGTAAAACCATAAACATCTTTTGATTTTGGTTTAATGGTTTTTTCGAGCGGAAGCTCTGTAAGTTCTCCGGTTTTGGTGTTTACCTGCATCAGAACAATGGTGTTTTCAGTTCTGTTTGTTGCTCCAATAATTGTAATCGAATCTCCGTTGAAACCAAACTTTGTACGAATATCAACGTTGTTCAAATTACCCAACGGATAGTTATATAGTTCCTTGCCATCGAGATTGTACACCACCAACCCTTTTAGTTTGTTTGTTGCAATGATAGTACTCTTGCCCGGGTCTTCGGGGTTGTACCAAATAGCCAGATCATCGGCTGCATCTTCGGCAGTTTCTACGGGTTCTGTTTCTGCGGAGGCTTGTACAAGGTAAAAACCTTTTTCTTGTGCTATGGCTTGTTTCTTTTTATCATCTTTACCACCCGGCGAAGAGCAGGCAGTAAAAAATGCAACAACTAAAAGTGCTAAAGCTAATTTCGATAAACTTTTCATAATTCAATTTTTATTTTGTGAGATATTATATTTTTAAAATTTGGCGCAAATTTATAAAAACACAGCCTTTGTTTCGATTTTTGATTTGTTAAATTTTTTGAAGAATAATATATCGTTAATTTGGACAAGGCAGAAAAGAGGTTGAGGTTGAGGTTGAGAGAGATTGAGAGAGGTTGAGGTTGAGGTTGAGGTTGAGGTTGAGGTTGAGGTTGAGGTTGAGG
>JAOZRY010001079.1 GCA_029939965.1 Bacteroidales bacterium
ACTCAATTTTTAAGGAAGTGGGTGTCAGAAATCGCTGAGATCGAGGCGGACGAAGCGTTGAAAATCAAGGAGTTTACTTTTGTAATTGCGATGTGCAGAGCTTGCCGAAGTAACTGTTTTCACCACAAGTCCAACGATGATATCGACGTTTTCTGGCGCACACTAATTATAAATAATGTTATGAAAGAATTTATGGTTTCAGTTATAGATATTATCTTTGCTGCTTCAAAATCAGATTTTTTTACAAAATTTCTAATCTTAATGTTATTATGGAAAAAGGTTTTTATTGCCCGTTTTGTCACGGACAGCTCTATGTAAACGAACGCATTGTTTTTTCGGCAAAAGCAAACAGTGGCCAGCATGGCCTAATTTTATTAACATCCGATCTTGGCGATTATCGTGCCATGAAACATCCCGATTTCACGATTGAGGAAGGTGAACATGTGGATTTTTTCTGCCCGATTTGCCATAGCAATTTAATTGTCGAAAAAGAGGCGAAGATGTTTACCCGGATTATGATGCTCGAAGCCGGAGATGAGTACGAAATTCTCTTCTCGCAAATAGCCGGTGAAAAAGCTACATACATAATTGGCGAAAAGGAGTTTAAGGCTTTTGGTGATGATGCCAATGGAAGCACCAATTTTTGGGGAGTATCACCAAATTATTAATGCAATCCCCCGAAATTATGCCGGGTACTTTCTGTTACTGATTTTCGTATTTTTCGATGTCATCATGAAAAAATTCCAGCATAACACCAGCTTTTTCAAACATTTCTTCGGATTCTAATCCTGCGTGATATTTTTTTTCGCACACCACCCTTTTTATACCACAATTAATAATTAGCATTGCACACGTACGGCATGGGGTCATTTTGCAATATAAGGTTCCGCCTTCCAACGATATTCCCAAACGCGCTGCCTGGCAAATAGCATTTTGCTCTGCATGAACCGTTCGTACGCAGTGCCGTGTAATAGTACCATCTTCGTGTATAACTTTTTTTAGTAAGTGCCCAACATCATCGCAATGAGGAAGCCCCATGGGCGATCCCACATATCCGGTTACCAAAATATGTTTGTTGCGCACTATGATGCAGCCACTTCTTCCACGATCGCAGGTGGCACGCTTGGCGGCAGTATTGGCAAGCTCCATAAAATACTTATCCCAGGATGGCCGTACAAAATTAGTGTTTGCTGATGAATTGTTATTTTCTGATGCCATTATT
>JAOZRY010000362.1 GCA_029939965.1 Bacteroidales bacterium
TGCGTCCAGGAGGTTACAAAACAAAAGATTATTTCAGGGCAGGTGCAGGAATGACTATTATCTATCTTGCAGTGATGATTGGCTCAATAGTATTCTTTTTCGGAACTTAATTTTTTGCTTGCGACTCTATTTCCTCCAGAACTCCGGAACAAAAAGAATTATCCTGCGTCTAATGCCTATCTGATTGACAATCCTGGTTTGTAAGATTATAATTCTCATATTAGCTTATTTGATAGTAGAAAAGCTAAATGGATAAAGATGAATTTAAATAAAAATATATTAAGATTATTTATCACGCTGCTTTTTCTGGGGATGCTTCCCACTCTTCTGAACAATGGTAGACCTGATGTCTTCCCCATAAAAGAGCACTTTATAGCAGAAAATAACTTTTTAAATTTGACCCTTGAAGATGTCTTTGAGGATAATATAAAAAGCCTTCTCTTGTTCAGTAAGCCGTTAATAAATCTTATAAAAAACTCCATTATAATTTTATTTTATATTCCTATTACATATTATTTTATCAAACGCCTCACAAATTCACGTCGAACACCGCGACTACCTCCGATCTGTTAAAACAAATTCAAGTCGTATTCAATATTTAAAACTATTTAATCCTCTATTTTGGATGAGTTTTTTTGTAAGGAGATTAATTTGAAAATTATTATCGTTGGAGCGGGTGAAGTCGGGTATAACATTGCGAACCGGCTTTCATCAGAAAATAAGCGTGTTATTGTTATTGATAAAAATGAAAATGCAGTCAAACGTCTGAGTGAAAATCTTGACGTACAAACCATCACTGCATCCGGAAGCAGCCCTGAAGTATTGATTGAAGCCGGAATTCAAGATGCTGATATCTTATTGGCTGTCACAGACAGCGATGAAGTGAATCTTGTTTCATGCCTTATGGCCAACTTGCTCTCACCCCAAATTAAAAAACTTGCTCGGATTCGTAATTCTGACTTTGATCAGTTACATGACAGATTTAAGACTGGCAATCTTAATATTGATACTATCATTAACCCTGAAGTCGAAGTGGTGAATACCATCCAAAAGCTGATGAAGTTACCTGGAGCTGTTGATGTAGGTACTTTTGTTGAAGGTAAGGTAAAATATGTTGGTATCCGTATTGAAAAAAAATCCCCTATCTCAGGAATAAGACTAATCGATTTTCCCAATCGGTTTGGTGAAGATCGACCCCTGATTGCGGCCATCGTAAGAAACAATGAGGTGATTGTTCCAAGGGGTAGTGATAAGGTGGCATATGGCGATTTAGTTTACCTTGTTTGTGAAACTCAAAAACTTGAGAAAAATCTTGGATTTTTTGGCATTAAATTACAACCGATCCGTAATGTTCTAATCGTTGGCGGTGGTCGAATAGGAGAAAGACTTGCCAAGAACCTTGAGAAAGATTCCATTAAAACCAAGATCATCGAATCCGATCTTGCACGATGTAAGTATTTGTCCAAACAAATGGATAAAACCATTGTTCTTCATGGTGACGGATCAGATCAAGCCCTTTTTCTTGAAGAAAATGCAGGATTGAACGACGCGATAATCTCAGTAACCAATGACGATGAAACAAATATTCTTGTATCATTGCTGGCTAAAAATATGGGTGTGAAAAATACAATCACCCGAATCGGCAAATCAAGTTATTATCAATTGCTTTCAACCATCGGCATTGAAAAAGTTGTCAGTCCGAGGTTATCTGCCATCAGTTCTATTTTACAGGACGTAAGAAAAGGAAAAGTTCTCTCTGATATTTCTATCCAGTGTGAAAAAGGTGAATTCATAGAGGCAATAGCAATTAAAGCCTCTGGTATTATTGATACACCAATCAAACGAATCAAATTCCCCAAAGGTTCGCTCCTTGTCTGTATTATAAGGGATAACCAGATAATGATTCCAACTGGGGAAAGTATCATTATTTCAGGAGACAGGATCATACTTTTTGCTGTTAAACATGCGATCAAAAAACTGGAAAAATTATTAATTGTACAATTGGGATTTTTCTAATGCGCTGGAACTTTGTTTCAAGAACCATTGGGATATTGCTGGTATTATTAGGGGTATCCATGATACTGCCACTGGTTGTTGACTTGTACTACCATGAGCTGGCATATCCATCATTTTTAGAATCCATTGGAATCACAATGACAGTGGGGGTTCTTCTAATTCTTTTTTCTAAAGAACAAGAGTTTGATGACCATATCAATAAAAAGGAGGGTATGGCTACAGTTGCCCTGGCATGGAGTTTAGTCAGTCTCTTTGGTGCATTACCTTTTTATCTGAGCCCGGATTTTACCCTTTTCTCTGATGCTGTTTTTGAGTCCGTATCAGGGTTCACCACCACAGGTTCTTCTGTTATGACAAATATTGAAGGTGCTACGAAAAGCCTTTTATTTTGGAGAAGTCTAATCCAATGGATGGGGGGTATGGGTATTATTGTCTTATCCATGGCCATATTACCGTTTTTGGGTGTGGGTGGTATACAGCTTTATAACGCAGAGGTACCAAGCCCGCTTCCTGACAAACTGACTCCCAGATTAAGTGATTCAGCAAAGATTTTATGGATGGTTTATGTTCTGTTTACCATCATTGAGATTGTTTTCCTTCGTGCAGGAGGAATGTCTTTATATGAAAGTATATGCCATTCATTTACCACCATGCCCACAGGAGGTTTTTCGCCAAAAAATGCTTCCATTGCCAATTATAACAGTACTTATTTTGAGTATGTGATTCTTGGGTTTATGGTTTTGGCCGGGATTAATTTTTCCCTTCACTTTCAGTTGCTCAGGGGGAAACCTCTTGCTTTCTGGAAAGATACGGAATGCAAATTTTTTCTTGGATTCATACTTGTGGCTACCTTTCTAATAACCTGGGATATTTATGGTTCTGTATATCACTCAGTCAATGAGGCATTTCGGTATGCAAGTTTCCAGGTTATTTCTATAATCACAACAACGGGGTTTGCATCAGCTGATTATGAAAAATTTTCAGGATTAAGTCATGTTCTTATATTTCTATGCATGTTTGTCGGAGCATCTGCAGGATCAACCGGCGGTGGGATAAAATGTGCTAGAATCATAGTTTGTTTCAAGTATTGTTACAGAGAGCTGTTTAAAATCTTACATCCAAGAAGTATCAGGCAGATTAAATTCAACAACTCAATTGTCTCAAATGAGTTACTTCTCAGTATCATGGGGTTTATCGCTCTTTATGTCGGGCTTTTTATTATTTCAAGCATTCTGCTGGCATCTATGGGGCTTGATATGATGACTGCCTTTGGGGCTGTTGCATCATGTATTGGAAATATCGGTCCTGGATTTGGAACAGTCGGTCCTACAGAAAATTTTTCTCATTTGCCTGTTGCCGGAAAATGGTTATTATCATGGTGTATGCTTTTAGGCAGGCTTGAAATTTATACTGTCATTATACTCTTTGTGCCGGAGTTCTGGAAAAAATAGAGTTGAGAAAATAAATTCCACTATATGAGTCACAACCGCTGTCACAAGCCATTATAACACTGGAGGAAAAAAATGAATGTAAAATATCATATTGAAAATGCCTGGGAACATAGTATCAATAATGTGGTACCACTTGTAATCTTAACTGTAGTGTTCATGGTTATAAGTATTTGCAGTATTGGTATCTTACTACCGGTTGCATTTGCAGGATATACCAATTCCCTTTTTAAACTATTGAGAAATAACAGAGAACCTAAACCTCAGGATATTTTTTCACAGCTCAACTTGTTTTTGCCCCTCTTTATTTTTGGTATTATCGTTTTTATTATTGTTGTAGTCGGATTTACTCTGCTTATCATACCTGGATTATTAGTTTCTACTGCTACCAGTTATCTATGCCTTTACATGATACCTATTATGGTAGATCAAAAAACTGGACTTTTAGATGCAATAAAAAAAAGCAGTTCCATGGTAACAAGTACTCCTATTGTTGATCATATTATTATTTTTTGTATTTTTATTGCATTGACCACCATAGGAGGCTCTTCCTTGCTTGGCTTTATATTTCTCCAGCCTTTTGCAACACTATTTCTTTTGTCTGTTTATGAAAAACAAGTCTGACAATTTTGTGTTATTTCATATTGTAATAAAGCAACCTCATCAGGAAGGGTAAGCGTCCTGAAACATGTCATGTAAAATTTCTTATAGCAAATATCCAGAATTCCCATGACATAGCTTGACATTTTGGTTTTTACTACAATTATTATTAAGATAATTTTTGAGTAATAATTTTTTAAATAAAATTTAAAGGAGTCAAGTAATGGGAACAAAAAAAACACGTAAGTTTAAAACCGAGGTGCAGCAGCTTTT
>JAOZRY010001080.1 GCA_029939965.1 Bacteroidales bacterium
GATGCAGGACTTGGCATCCAGGCTGCAGCCCAGGCTCTCAATCTTGATTTTGTCCCTGTTGTAACTGAAGAGTATGATCTTGCTATTCCAGATATGTTTTATAAAACAAAAAAAATTCAGGTGCTGCTTGAAACAATTAAAACAAAAGATTTCCAGGATAGGGTTATCTCTCTTGGAGGATACAGCACGAAAAATACCGGCAGGGTGATGTTGGAGATTTAAGTATTGTCTATTAAGAAATGAGTCGGAAAACTCGACAGGCTGTTACATTGTGTAACAGCCTGTCGATGGTTTGAGCAGTGATGTGTGATCAAAAGTATCACACATCACTGCGGTTTTTATAATTAAAATGAAAATCTAAAATTCAAAATTTAAAAGGGATGAAGTTCAACCCTTCTATTCATTGCACGTCCTGATTCAGTTCCGTTTAAGGCAACAGGCTGGGTAAAACCAAATCCTTGAGTATCCAGGTTTTTCCATAAAATGCCTTTTCTAACAATATAATCTCTCACAGCATTGGCGCGTCTCAGGGAAAGATCCATGTTATACTCTGGAGTCCCTACATTATCGCAATGACCATTGAGTTGAACCTTCATGCCTGGATTTTTTTTCATTATCGTAACTACATTATCTAACAAAGGATAGGCAATGGATTTGATTACAGATTTATCAAAATCAAACAGAACATTATCCAGTGTCCAGCATCCAACTGCATTTACTGCTGCACCGGCCGGAGTTCCAGGACATTTGTCATCTTCATCATAAACCCCATCATTGTCACTATCTTTTTTTACTGAAACAACCGGTTCTGGTGGAGCCATTTTTTCATCAAGGAATACCATTTCAACAAAATCACCCATGCCTGCATAGCTCATTAATTCGTCTGCTGTGGAGAAGAATCCACATCCTCCAATGTCAGCAACCTGTTGTAAAAGTGCTGCACCTTTTTGTGAATCACCCACAAGGATTGGATAAAAACAGATGGAAGAGCCATATTTTGCTTTTAATTTTTTCGCAGCTGTCAAAACACCTTTTTCCATATCAAGGCCGTCACTAATTATAATAACTGCATTACTATCGCCTGAAAGCCCTTCAAAATCGACTAATACAGCATCTAATGCAAGACCTAAGGGGGTGGTTCCACCTGCTTTAGTGATTTTATCAACACCCTTATCTAAATTTTTGGTGGAATATTTTTCCATTCCATAAAAAAGTACAGTT
>JAOZRY010001081.1 GCA_029939965.1 Bacteroidales bacterium
TGCTTCATCTTGCGTGCGGTTATTCAATGCGGGAAACCGCTACCAGAGCCAAATTGGCTAATATTGCCAATGTCTCTGATGTGGCCTTGATTGGACGTCTTAGAAAAGCAAAAGATTGGCTGCATAGTTTATGCGTTGCTCTTTTTGAAGACCAAATGGTTGATTTCCACAACAAAAATGATTTCCAAGGAAGGCTATTCGATGCAACAAACGTGAAGGAGCCTGGCAAAACCGGTAGCTTATGGCGTATACATTATAGTATTCAGGTTCCTTCTTTGGCATGTGATTTTTTTAAACTTACCACAACAAAAGGTAAAGGCACTGGTGAGTCTTTCTTTCAATATTCAATAAAAAAAGATGATTATATTATTGCAGACCGGGGATACTCAACCGCTCCTGGCATTCATCATGCTGTATCTAAAAAAGCTTATGTATTGGTGAGGGTTAATACCCAGGCCCTTATAATTCATGATTTGAAAAACGAACATTTCTCATTGCTAAAACATTTGAAAGATATCCCAAAAGCCGGACTTGTGAGTTCTTGGGAAGTTTTAATTCCAGGCAAAAATAAGAAAAGCATCTCGGGAAGAATTTGTGTGATCCGGAAAAGTAATGAGGCAATTAAAATAGCACATAAAAAATTAAAAAGACGAGCTCAAAAAAAGGGGAACAAATTAAAACCAGAAACTTTAGAGTATGCAAAATATATTATCCTATTCACAAACTACCCTGAAAATTCGTTTTCTGATGTTAGGGTTCTTGATTTGTATAGGATCAGGTGGCAGGTGGAATTAACTTTTAAAAGATTTAAATCAATTGCACAACTCGGCCATCTCCCAAAACATAATGAGGACAGCGCAAAAGCATGGCTTTATGGTAAGCTGTTCGTAGCACTGTTAACAGAAAAAATTATAAGACACGCAAATTCTATTTCCCCCTGGGGATACGTCATGGAAGAAAATTAGACCTCAAAGCGTATGGCGTGAATTCAATTTTGCTTTCAATCAGGTTAAGCGAACTATTGAGCCACATTTTTCTCTCAATAGCATGATCGTCGACTGGAATAATATTTCAAAATCACTTTCTGAATGTCCAAGAAAACGGAAACCCCAGTTAGCAAGGTATTTTTCGAATTTTTAACGAAACGAATTAACTTAGCGCTCATGGGGCCAGCCCCCAAACCCCCGGGATTTTCCGCTTTACGGACAAAAACATGTTGA
>JAOZRY010000022.1 GCA_029939965.1 Bacteroidales bacterium
TAGTGTTTGTTTATAATGATGAAATGCGACAAGGAGACAAGGAAATAATGCGATATGGAGACAATGCGATAAGAAAAGAAAGGATCATTGAAGCATTGAAGCATTGAATCATTGTACCATTGAATCATTGTACCATTGAATCATTTTTGTATGTTCCTACAACATTCCAATTTGCTTTTTTTTTCAAACCACAACATCTCAAAACCTGCACTTCTATCACACTTCCTTTTTAATGCAAAATTTTAAAAATTAGTTCTTTCATAAGCTGGCCGCCTGGGATAGGTGCACTCTCCACACCTTTGGCTTTTTGGTCGTATTCGCGTAAAAGCGCAAAAACCTGCCGTAGTTTTTTTGGGTGATATTTTAAGGCTGCCAAACGATAATCCTTTACAAAATACGGACTCACTCCAATTTCGGCTGCAACCCGATTGTTGTCTAATTTGTTTTTGAGAAAGTGATAATGAAATAATTTGCGAAAATAATTATGAATCATAATCAACTGCCAGATGACGGAAAATTCCTTTGGGTTGGTAGAAAAATAGTTGATAATTTTATTTGCTTTTACAACATCCTTACCTGCCAATGCTTTCTGCAATTCAAAAATGTTATAATCCTTACTGATACCAATATTTTCTTCGACAAGTGTAGGGGTAATCTCCGATCCGGGCTTCACATTCAGAAGTAACTTTTGTATTTCGTTTTCAATTTTGCTAAGATCGGTACCCAGACTTTCGGCCAGCAACATTTTGGTTTCGGGTGAAATTCTAAAACCTTTTGAGTATAAATTTTTCTCGATATAATCGGGGATTTCGTAATCACGTTTTTTTTCAAGTTGCAAAAACACCCCTGCTTTTTTTAGCAGCTTTGCAAACTCAGTTCGACGATCAATTTTTTTGTACTTATAATCAAAAACCAATATGGTTGATTCGACAGGTTTTTTTAGATACGATTTTAAATAATCGTTCTTATCAATACCCCTGATGTGTTGAGCTTCTCTAACAATCACAACCCTGTAAGCACCAAAAACCGGGTATTCTTTTGCAAATGCCAATACTTGATCAATAGCTATATCCCTGCCATAAACAACATTGAGATTAAAATCTCTTTCTGATTCATCCAAAACGGTACTCTCAATAAGTTTACTCACCTTGTCGATGAAATAGGGCTCTTCGCCAGCAAGGAAATATACTGGCGAATAAATCCTTTTATTAATTTTATTGATTATGTTTTCGAGTTCCATAGAGCCAAAAGAAATGTATCAGAATTTCAAATGCTTAACAGTTTGACGGTTTTCGATGAGTTGTTTCAACGAATCGATCCCGATGAGCAAATGATCATTTAAGAAATTATCGGTAACAATTTTGTCGCTGGATTCGGTTTTTACACCAGCCGAAATCATAGGCTGATCAGAAACAAGCAATAGGCCACCTGTTGGAATTTCGTTTGCAAACCCTACGGTAAAAATGGTTGCTGTTTCGAGATCCACCGCCATGGATCGGATTGAACGCAAATACTTTTTCATTTTTTCATCGTGTTCCCACACACGCCTGTTGGTTGTGTAAACGGTACCAGTCCAGTAATCGCGACCAAACTCCCGAATAGAAGTGGATATCGCCTTTTGAAGATTAAAAGAAGGCAGAGCCGGTACTTCGATGGGGAAATAATCGTTCGACACACCATCGCCACGAATTGCCGCTATTGGAAGAATCAAATCACCCAGTTGATTTTTCTTTTTCAGGCCACCGCATTTCCCCAGAAAAAGTGCGGCTTTGGGTTTTATAGCACTAAGCAAATCCATAATGGTAGCGGCATTGGCACTGCCCATACCAAATTTGATCATTGTAATATTGTTGGCAGTCGCACTGGGCATAGGCCTGTCATTACCCAATATTTCAACATTGTGCATTTCGGCAAATAGCTCAAGATATTTGGCAAAGTTTACCAGAATTATATATTGGCCAAAATCTTCGATTGCTGTTCCGGTATATCTGGGAAGCCAATTGAGAACAATTTCATTTTTAGTTTTCATAATTATTATTTTAGTTTGCAAAAGTAATTGAAAGCAAACTATAAAATGTATTTTTGATCTTTTAATAATTAACGTGCAGCTCCTCAACCTTCCTACATATCAGTTCAGGATCAAAAGATCAAAAGATCAAAAAGAGATTTTTGATTCGATCAGACGTAAGTTTGTACTGCTTACCCCTGAAGAATGGGTACGACAAAACATCATTCGCTATTTGGTGGAAGAAAAAAAATTTCCTGAAACACTTATCGCAGTCGAAAAATCCCTCACCCTGAATAAATTAAAAAAAAGAACCGATATTGTTATTTATGCCTCATCGGGCAAACCATTACTTATTGTTGAATGTAAAGCTCCTGAAGTAAAAATTAACCAGAAAGTTTTTGAGCAAATAGCGAGATATAATCTTACTCTGCAGGTTAAATACCTAATGGTTTCAAATGGATTGGAACATTATTGCTCATTCATCAACTTTTCAAAAGGTGAATTTACATTTATCAATGAAATTCCGGAATATCAGGAATTAAAAAACGGATAACATATCTAATCCAGAGCAGGTTGTAGCTTTTTAATTTCATCAACTTTACCTACCTCTCCGGATTTTTCGTACGAAAAAATAAGATTATTCAACACACGCTTTATTATGGTGATATTATCGCAAGGCAAAAAATATTTTTTATCGTGCTCTACATTAATCTGACTTAGGAACTGTTCTACTTCACGACGCGTAAAAACAGCTCCCTTGTTAAAAGGGTTGAGATAAAACTGAACATCGCTTTCAGTATTTTTTTTATCATCGTTAATCATCCCTCCCATGTAGGCAAGTATAAAATTCCGAGGCAAATTAATACCATAAACCGGAATCTTCAGGCTTTGAGTAACAATCATATAAATGATACCTAATGAAATTGGGTTGGCCTTTTTAGTTTCAATTATTTTGTTAATAAATGAGTTCTGTGGAACATGCATATCTTTTGCATCTCCTTTAAACCCATGAACATCAAAAATAATATGATTAATTACTTTTATCTTTTCAAGTGGAGTAAGGTTATTGTTTAATTCCAGCCAAACATCATGAATAATTTTACCAATTTCGTCGATAATAGATTTTTCATTCATATTCGGATATTGATATTTGGCAATTAAAACAAAACCTTTAAGAAGATCCTGACCGTTTGAAGTTTTCCATTCTTGCAATTCATTGTAAATATGATTGAACTGTATGTGATGAATAATAACCTCAATCCTCTGCTGAATAGTATTATCCAAATAAGCGCCCCATGCATCTTCAAGAGCAGGAATGGCATCAGTTCCATACGAAAATATTTTTTTCCGTACCTGCCCGAACATATTATTATCGGGCTCATCCAAAAGACTAACTAATGCGTCAAGTTCTTTATTTATTACTTTTCTATTCATAATTAAATTATGGTGTAAAGCTAACAAAAAATCGATTACAAAGTTATGTAATGATAATGAACAAAATATGATTTTTTGCTGGTTAAATTTTTATCTTTTCTTTGCACTCATAAAACTGAGCAGGTAATAATGTGATATAAACAATAAGAACTTTTGAATAAAAAACTAAATATCATCCTGGTAATGTTGCCATTGTTTGTTCATGTACCATTTATCGGACATGGACAATTAACCATCGGACAACAAGAATTTATCAACATGTTACTTCCGGTGATAAAGCAGGTAAACCGCGAAATTTCAGAACAACGATCAGGAATTTATGAACTTTATCAAAAATTCAGAACTCCCCGGGGGATATCATCTGAGCAGAGTCAAATCATTTACAAATATTTAAAATTTTATCGGTGCGATGTTCCGGCAGATTTTTCAACATTTGAATTACGGGATGCCCATTTCAAGGAACTTTTAAGAAAAATTGATATAATTCCACAAAAGCTAATCCTGGCACAGGCAGCACTCGAATCTAACTGGGGAAAATCAAGGTTTGCAAAAGATGGTTTTAATTTTTTTGGAATACGGTGCATGAGCCGTGGTTGCGGTTATAAACCAAAAAATGCAGAAGACAAAAACTTTATGGTAAAGGCCTATCCTTCGATGCTGGATGGATTGCGTGATTATACCAGACTTTTGAATTCGAGCAAATATTACAAAGAATTGCGCGATTTGCGAATTGCCGATAGATTGAACGCAGAATTACCGAATCCGATGGAAATGGCCAAAGGACTTGAAAATTTTTCGATTAAGCGAATAGAGTACGTAAATAGTCTCATTTACATGATGAAGCATAATTTTTACTATTTTTAACCCCATGATAAAAAAACACAGAAGATTTATTCCGGCCATATTATTATTTCTTTTAGCATTCGTTATTTCGTGTAAACAAAATACCGATCTGCCAATTGATCCACAGGACATCAGCACTGTTAAGACCCTTTCTGAAAATCATAAAAATTTTATTATTAGATTTCACCCGGGAACTGTGGAGGCCAACAATAAAGTAATGGTAGAACGTGCTCACCTGATCAACCTGAGAGATGATTATAATCATGTAATTAAAAAAAAGAACAAATTAAATTGGATAAACAATCTTGCTAAAAAATACAGATTCGAGGAGAACTTTTTTAGCACCACATTAACAAAAGAGGAATACATTCAGCGGATTGACACTATGCTTTTCAGGGTAGATTACATTCCTGAAAAACTTATAATGGCACAGGCTATTATCGAATCGGGATGGGGAGGATCAAAGTTTTCGAAAGAAATTAACAATTATTTTGGTATTCATTGTTATACACGAGGTTGTGGAAGACCTCCCGCCAATGTAGAAAATCCAAAGTTTTGGGTAAAAGCTTTTCCAACCGTAGCAATTTGCATCGAAGATTATTTACGATTGCTCAACAGCGGATTTGCGTATGAAGAACTTCGACAAAAACGTGCTGAACTCCGCAAAGACAAAGAATACCCAAATGCAATTCTACTGGCACAAGGGCTTGAAAAGTATTCGGAAAAAGGTAACGAATACATCCAACTGATCGAATCAATCATCAATAATTATTTACCAAAAAATCTTGATGAATTTGTTAGATACCATAATAATGAAAGCCAAATGCTTTCAAAAAAGTAAACCAGATTTAATATCACAAGAAACATAAATATCTCTATTCCATGACAAAAACACATTTAGCAATATTATATTCATTTCTTCTCCTGTTTATTCAAATTGTACCGGGTATCAGCCAAACAACCACACCCGTAAAATCAGAAGTTAATATAGGAATTGCGCCACTGTTAACTGAAACCAAAGGAACAATTGTAGCCGATTTTGAAGCCGACTACACATTGGTTGAGACCGGTAGTGCTGTTCAATTTACAAATCTTTCTACGGGTGATCCTACATTTTTCCAATGGACAATTCCAGGAGCAACTCCAGCCATTACGTATGTTAGCGAACCTTTGGTTATTTACCACACACCCGGCATTTACAATGTTACACTTTACGTTTCAGGACTAAATGGAAACGATGAAATAACCAAAGAAAATTATATCGAAGTAATTGAACCCATATCTAATCTACCTGATGAATGGGAGTATCCCACCACATTATCTCAGCATGTTTTAACCCTTCCAATAACCATAAACCCACGGGTTTTTAACATTCCGATCGACACTGGAGATTATATTGGAGTTTTCTTTTTCGATAACACAAATCAGCTAAAGTGCGCAGGAGCTGTTGAATGGATTGGCGATCCTACCTCAGTAATTACAGCACAAGGCGATAGTTATCTTACACCAGACAAAGATGGTTTTGATACTGGAGAAACCTTTAATTGGAAAATATTTTCGGTAAGCAAACAGGAAGAATATCCGGCCACACCAACATACAGCATCAACATGCCTGATTATTTCTATCCTTATGGTTTTTCCTCATTAACCGATCTTTACGCAGGTGTGGTTTATGAAATCACAAAAACGGCAGGATGGTGTGGTTTTTCCAGCCCGGTGCTACCATGGAATAATGATTTAGCTACATTATTTACCTCCAATTTGTCTGATATCAATATTATGTATGGTGATGCAGGAATATTTTGGCCTGAGAACAATATTAATACAATTGAAAGTTGGGAAAGTACGGGGTATTTTATCAATTTAGAAAATGCTTCAACTTTTACCTTTAAAGGTTATCCCCTCGAAAATTTATCTCTGTCCATTCAATCCGGCTGGAATCTTCTGCCCGTTCAGGTTAGCTGCCAAACCGAAATATCAGTGCTGCTACAAAATAATTTGGATAAAGTGGAAATACTCAAGGATATTGCTGGCATCAACATGTTCTGGCCCGAACATTCCATTTATACCCTAACTACACTAATACCCGGCCAAGCATACCTCTTGAAAGCAAATGATGCATTCATACTTGAATTTTCGCCCTGCGAAAACTGATAAACCGGAGTTAGCCGTAAAAGTACAGGCATTATATCAGATAATTATTGTTTACTAACAACCTTTAATTTTTTATATTAATAACCAAAATATCAATACCATGAAAGCATTTATTAACACCTCCATTATTTTTATTCTGCTAATTTCCTGCAAATTAATCATCGCAGAAAACATACCCGAACCTCAGGCTGCCTTAATTGCAAAAAATTTCTATGTGCAGAAATATAGTCACGAGCTAAATTTTTCCGGTAATGAAATCAGCATTGATCTGGCTACAACAAAGGATTCGGGCGAAACAACCCTGCTCTACATTTACAATATAAACCAGCAAGGATTTATAATTATTTCGGGATGGGATGGAACAATACCTGTTCTGGCCTTTTCTCCATTTACAAAATATGAACCGGAACAATCTCAACCACCTGCCTTTACCGAACTAATAGAAGGTTATGAAAATGAAGTAAAATATGCTATCGAAAACGATCTGGAAGCTACACCCGAAATAAGACGGGAATGGACAGATTTACTTTCGGCGGAAAATCGGGGAGATAGTGGCCGATCGGTTAATCCATTACTCTCTACCAACTGGAATCAAAGTTGCTATTACAATGAACTTTGCCCCGAAGATGCGGGATCACCAAGTGGATATTGTGGACGTGTGCCGGCCGGTTGCGTTGCATTGGCAATGGCTCAGGTTATGAAATACTGGGATTATCCGCACACCGGCATCGGATCGCATTCTTATTATGCTTCGCCGTATGGAACACAATCAGCCGATTTTGGCAATACAACCTACGAATGGGATAATATGCCAAATGGTGTTTACAGTAGCAACCTTGCCGTGGCAACTCTCATTTATCATTGTGCTGTAAGTGTTAATATGCAGTTTGGCCCTAATGGCTCCGGTGCCAGTACATCAATGTCGAGAAATTCATTAGTCAACTATTTTAATTATTCTCCCGAAGCACAATATCTCAATAAATCCAATTATTCAAATTCGGTTTGGGAAGGCATGTTACGTGAAAATCTTGATTTTGGCAGGCCAATTATCTACCGGGGACAAGGCACTGGCGGACATGCCTGGGTTTGTGATGGTTACTCTGCTGATAACTATTTTCACATGAACTGGGGATGGGGCGGATATGCAAACGGCTATTTTTATTTGTCAAATCTCAATCCGGCCGGATATACTTTTACGGATAATCAGGCAGCTATTATGGGAATAGTTCCTGCTGAAGCAATTGTTGAACCACCTGTAAACCTTGAGGCTGCTACTGTTGGCAATAACATTAACCTTACTTGGTCGCCACCATTTGAACCACAATGGATACATTGGGATAATGGTACAACCGTTGGGTCGGTGGGAATTTCAGGAGGAGGGAGTTTTTATGCTGCTGCCCGTTGGGCACCCGAAGATTTAGAAGATTACAACGATTTGTATATAACCAAAGTTTCGGTGTATATTAGTTCTACTCTTCCTGAATATGAACTTAAGATTTGGAAAGGCGAAAATGCTGCAAACCTTATCTATACCCAATCGATGTACGATTTGGATGAAGAAAACTGGAATATTATCGAATTGACTAATCCACTACAAATTGATGCTTCGGATGAGATGTATATTGGTTTTTCGATAATCGATCAGCCTGATGGAGAAAGCACAATTGGCCGTGATTCAGGCCCGGCGATTAACGGCTGTGGAGGATTGTTGTCTTTTGATGGAAGTAGCTGGAATGAGTTGCAAACCTTTGGCATGAATTCAAATTGGAATATTCAGGCTTATGTAAATTCCTCACCCGATGGTAAAGTTATTGCAGCAGGAAATCCCTTACCAAAACAAACCTTTAGTAACCCAAATACAGAATTATTCCTCATGCCGGTTACTTCCGGATCACAAACCAATTTTTTGGGTAATCGCGGATTATTAGGATATAACATTTACCGTGATGAAGTGAAAATAAACGAAACGATTATTGCAGGTACTTCATACTCTGATCAAGAAATTCCGTCAGGTACATACAGTTATTACGTTACCTCAATTTATAATGCCGGCGAATCTGACCCAAGCAATATTGTTGTGGTGTCCAGCGGTACTTTAACAAACACCTTTTATTTAACTCAAGGATGGAATAGTATCTCCAGCAACCTTATTCCGGTTAACCCCGATATGGCTAATATATGCATCCCAATAATGGATGACCTAATAATCATCCAGGGACTTTATGATGTTTATTACCCCGAACTATCCATCAACACAATTGGAGACTGGGAACATGCAAAAGGATATTTAATAAAAGTGGCCGAAAGCTGTCAGTTGCCTTTCCAGGGATTTACAAACAGTAACCCTACCATCCAACTAAACAATGGCTGGAATCTCATATCGGTACTTTCGGAATGCGATGTTGAAACCGAAGTGCTTTTTGCTGATATTGTAAATTATGTGAGAGTTGTAAAAGATGCTGCAGGAACTGGGGTTTACTGGCCATCGAAAGGCATTAACACTCTTCCATTTCTTCAGTCCGGCAAAGCATATTATGTTAAAATATTTAGCAATAAAACCATTACTTTTCCTGTGTGCGAATAGATTACAAAAAAGCTATTTATATTTTAGATTATTTTTTCAGAAGTGGTTAAAAGCTATTGGTGTAACCGGAAAAACAGGATGAGTAATTTTACAGTTAATCCTCAGCAACTGAGCAAAAGTGCATATTAGTTAAACAAATAGGAAAGATGTATTTTTGTATGATTAAAATAAACGGATGATACACTCATTATTAACTTTAATCACACAGTAGTATGATTAACCTCTTTTATTGTATCTTTAAGTTTTTGGAAATTTTATTTATTAAATGAAATTAAAAAATTGAACACATGAAAATAGTAAACCCATTATACGATAAAGCTTTTAAATACTTGATGGAAAACAACCGATTGGCAAAAAAAGTAATATCGGTTTTGTTGGATCAGGAGGTAGAAGAGTTGATATTGGGGCAACAGGAAACACTTGTTGCTGACGACAAACGAGGTTTAACACTCTTCAGGTTAGATTTTAAAGCTGTAATAAAAAATCCTGACGGCACAAAGAAAAAAGTATTGCTGGAGTTACAAAAATCAAAATTCACAACTGATATTCAGCGATTCAGGAATTACTTAGGAACAAATTATATTCATGTAGATACACTTAGTGATGACAAGGAAAATGAAGATTATGATAAGGAAAACGAAATTTACCCTATCATCACCATCTACATTCTTGGTTACAACCTTGATGATATTCCTTATCTTGCCGTAACAGTTAATCGCGAAATTGTTAACTCGGTAAATAAAGAGAAAATAGAAGTAAAAAGTTTTTTTATCGACCACTTAACTCACACTTCCCACATTATTCAGGTACTTCGCTTACCCGAACAACGGCGCACACGTATCGAAAAGTTTTTATCTTTATTCAATCAGGCATGGATTGCCGACAAAAATTACATACTCGAACTACAAGACATCCCCGAAGAGTTTATAGATATTGCAAAGTATTTGGAAGGCCCGGCAATGGATGCTGGATTTCGTCGCCAGTTAGAAACCGAAGAAGAGATCGACAGGATTTTTGATAAACAGGAAGCTAAATTTTTAAAACAAATAAAAGAAGCCAGGCAGGGAGAAGAAGATGCCAAACAAAGAGAAGAAGAAGAACGAAAGCTAAAAGAAGAAGCCAAACAAAGAGAAAAAGAAGAGCGAAAGCTAAAAGAAGAAGCAAGGCAGAGAGAAAAAACACTAACAATAAAGTTCGTTAGACAAATGAATAAAACGGGTGTTTTGATTGACGATATTATCAGAGAAACAGGATTAACAAAAAAAGAAATTGAAAAAATCATCCGATAAACATCCGGGAATATTTTTTAACACCCAAGCGTAAAATAAAATTAGTGTTAAAATTTAAACAAACGAATTAAGATGTTATTTAGCGAAATAATTGGACAACAAAATATTATAAAAAGCCTGATAAAAACTGTAGCCGAAAACAGAGTGGCTCATGCACAGCTTTTTTATGGAAACCAAGGTCATGGAAAACTTGCACTTGCTTTGGCTTACGCACAGTTTATTAGCTGCCGCAGCGAAAACAAATTTCAAAATGAGGACTCATGCGGTACATGTCCATCGTGCGTTAAATACAACAAGCTGATTCACCCCGACCTTCATTTTATTTACCCCGTTGCCGAAAGTAAACTCCTTAAAGCAAAAGAAAAAGCTTCGAGCAAAGCTTACATAAAACAATGGCGCGAAATGCTAATCGAGAACAATTATCATGTTTCTCTTAACGATTGGTACACCAAACTCGACATTGAACGCAAACAGGCCGGAATAAACACCAAAGATTGTTCAAGCATCATTCATACCCTTAGCTATACAAGCTATGAGTCGGAATATAAAATAATGATAATATGGATGATCGAAAAACTCAATTATCAGGCTGCGCCCAAACTTCTTAAAATACTTGAAGAACCACCGGAAAAAACAGTATTCCTCTTAATTGCAGAACAAACCGATCTAATCATCGCTACCATACTTTCAAGGCTTCACCTGATTAAGATTCCAAAAATCGACAACCAGTCGCTTACCCAGGCCTGTATTAACGAACTCGGACTTGATGAAAAAAGCGCAACGAATTTGGTGTATTTGGCCAATGGAAGTTTTAAAAAAGCCAATAGGATACATCATCAGTTTCAAAACCGGCAGGACAATTTTAACCTGTTTGTTAAATGGATGCGGGCTTGCTATCTTCCCGATGTGAAAATTATTTTACAAACCTGCGACAAGCTCGGAAAAGAGAATCGTGAGCAAGCCAAAAACTTTCTGAAATTCGGCATCGAAGCATTACGTAATTGCCTGATGATAGGAATAAACCAGGAAAATATTGTGAGAATAATAGAACAGGAACGAGAGTTTTACACAAAATTTTCACCCTTTGTTAACACTGCAAATATTAGCTCTTTTAATGAAGAATTCAACAAAGCTATCTTTCATATCGAAAGAAATGTAAATGGCAATATGGTTTTCGTTGACCTGTCGTTAACTATTTCGAAGCTAATGCGGATTAAAGAAACAAATCTAACGTGATAGTTTTTATTAGCTTTGCATAAAATTATCAATTTTACTGTATTAAGATTTTTAGAATTGAACAATGGAAAACGATTATAAATATAACAACCCGAGTGAAAATAATTTCCTGACGAGAGGATGCTGCCATGCACCTCAAATATATCAGGACAACTCCAGAATATTAAATCATAGTTGCTGCAAGCTCGACACTTACGACTGGCTTAAAGATATCGAGATACCTGAAAATCAAGAACCTTTTGATTGCGTTGAAGTGCGTTTCAAGAATAGCCGGAAGGAATTTTTTAGGGTAACACCTGATTTGGTATTTACTCAAGGCGACATTGTTGCTGTAGAAGCATCGCCCGGGCACGACATCGGAATCATTTCACTTAAGGGTGAGGTTGTAAGACTTCAAATGCGCAAAAAGAATATCGATCCGGGTTATGATCAGATAAAAAAAGTTTACAGGAAGGCACGCCTCACAGATATTGAAAAATGGCTCAATGCTGTAGATATTGAAGACCGGGCACAGTATAAAACCCGAGTAATCGCCCACAATCTTGGCCTGGAAATGAAAATTAACGATGTGGAATATCAGGGTGATGAAACCAAAGCTGTTTTTTATTATACAGCTGATGAAAGAGTGGACTTCAGAGAACTAATCAAATCTTTGGCCGAAGAATTTAAGATTCGTATTGAGATGCGGCAAATAGGTGCACGGCAGGAAGCTGCAAGACTTGGAGGCATTGGATCCTGTGGAAGAGAGCTTTGTTGTTCAACCTGGCTTACCGATTTTACTTCTGTAACTACCAACACCGCCCGAACCCAGCAGCTATCACCAAATCCACAAAAACTGGCCGGACAATGTGGGAAACTAAAGTGCTGCCTTAATTACGAAAATGATGTTTATCTTGATGCACTTAAGGATTTTCCTCAAAACAATATCATCTTGAAAACTGAAAAAGGAGATGCATCACTGCAAAAATCAGATGTTTTCAAAAGAATTATGTGGTACACCTATATTAATGACCATTCAAATATGTTGGCTCTTAGTGTTGATCGTGTTAAGGAAATTGTTGAGGCAAACAAAAAAGGCATCATTCCCAAGCAATTAGAGGACGTGGCATTAACAATGGAAATTAAAACCGATGTAGGAAATGGTGGCCTTACCGAAGAAGACATCCACCGGTTTGATAAAATGGAGGAACCAGTTTCTGAGGCAAACAAACGCAAAAAAAGATCAAGGAAAAAATCCGGTAACAGGCGCCCACAAAATATTAAAGGTGATGCAAAACAAAATCCACAAAAACAACAAAGAAACACACCACAAGATAACCGCAGCAAACAAACGGGCCGAAAAAAACAAGATAACCGCGGCAAACAAGATGACACAAAAAAGCCTGACCGACCCTCAAGAAATGAGGGTGTACAAAGACCACAAAACACTCGAAATCAGTCAAATCGAAGAAGTAACAATCAACGAAACCGAGGTAACAAACCCGATGATTTGAATAAAAATAAACAATAAGCTCCAATTTATTTATAAAACTAATAGGCTTTGAAGGTGGAATCGCCCCAAAGCCTTCTTTTATGCAAAATACTTCCAATAAAAAATCATGTTTATGAGAACAATAATCAAAAAGAATGAGCAATTATCAGCAAATTCAAATACCGCCATACTGGTTTCTAATACCAATCATCTCGATGGAAATTTGTTAGACCCTGCCGAACTTGCCTATATTGAAAAGGAGTACAACGAAAACAAGATTGATTGTTTTAATTTCAACAGGTTGAATTACTGGATTTTTGTTAGAATCATTAAACAGGAAAAAGAAACCCATAAAACACTCGAACATTTTCGCAAATCGGGTGATAAATTGCAATCTGAGCTAAACAGTCTGAAACTGACTTCAATAACTCTTCAAGGTGAGGGTATTTCCGGCAATGAAATTTTATCTTTTGCTGAAGGCATGGCTCTGGGAAATTATCAGTTCATCAAATATTTCAAAGATAAAACTGAGAAAAAAAACAGTTTAAAAACGATTGGAATTTTTTCGGAAAATATTGAGAAAAATCAAATCGAAGAATTGAATATTGTTAATGAAGCTGTATGCAAAGCCCGGGATTTAGTAAATGAACCTGTGATGTATCTCAATGCAGTTAACCTTGCCGAACAATTTACTTTAATGGCAATGGATAGCGGAATAAAGATTAATGTTTTCAACAAAAAGAAAATCGAAAGCCTTAAAATGGGAGGGCTTCTGTCGGTAAATAAGGGAAGCATCGACCCACCAACGTTCACTGTAATGGAGTGGAATCCGGGAAATTCTATAAATGAAAAACCTTTGGTTCTGGTTGGAAAAGGAGTGGTTTATGATACCGGTGGGCTCAATATTAAAACCGGGAAATTCATGGAAGAAATGAAATCAGACATGGGTGGAGCTGCAATTATAGGAGCCACTATATACGCTGCAGCCAAGGCAAAGCTACCATTGCACATAATAGCTCTGATCCCGGCAACCGACAACAGATTAAATGGAAATGCATATGTTTCGGGTGATATAATTACCATGCACAACGGCCTTACAGTGGAGGTAATTAATACTGATGCAGAAGGTAGAATGATTCTGGCAGATGCACTGAGCTATGCTCAAAAATATGACCCTGAACTTGTGATAGATGCTGCTACTCTCACAGGATCAGCACAACGTGCCATTGGCAAATATGGAATAGTTGCCATGCAATCGCAAGCCCACGAAGCCATGGAAGAGCTCAAGAAAAGCGGTGATAATGTATATGAACGTATTGCAGAATTTCCTTTCTGGGATGAGTACGCCGACATGATGAAATCGAACATCGCCGACCTTATCAACGCCGGACCACCTGAAGCAGGAATGATAACAGCAGGAAAGTTTCTTGAAAAATTCACAAACTATCCTTTTATCCATCTCGATATTGCCGGTGTAGCCTTCGCCGAAAACCGCGACAGTTATCGTAATATGGGTGGAACTGGTTTTGGAGTAAGGTTATTATTTGATTTTCTGAAAAAGCAAAGCTAAAAAAACAGAGGCAAAAATTGGAAACAAGCAAGTAAGTTTATGGTTTTTAGCGATACTTTTCAACAGGAAAGCCTTCGTCTTTCCAGGTTTTGAAACCTCCACTTAACAGGTAAGCACGCTGAAAACCAGATTTATTCATCACAGACCTTACATGTTTCGCCTTTTTTCCCTTCCAGCAATACACTAAATAAGTTTTGTTTTTGTCCAGAGTATTAAGCTGTTCCTTAAAATCATCATCTGTGTAACTTACCAAAATTGCATCCTTCAAATGTTCTTGATAATACTCGTTGTGAGTACGAAGATCAATAATTTGAAAATCGGGATTCTCTGCATTTTTCTCAATAAGATCATAAGCTTCATCTGTGTCGATCATCTTTAAATGCTCCAAACCAACATCTTTCATCACAAAGCTTATGATAGCCCAAAAAAACAACCCGACAACCACAACGATTAAAATGTAAAAGAACATGGCTCTGATTTTTCTAATTTTATTTTTCATTATCCAATCAATACTATTGCGTTATTCACCACTACATTGTTTTACCCGGTTCTTAAAGAGTGGGGATTATTTTCCACCACCACCACCTCCTCCTTCTACTACTATTTTTTCATTGGGTTTCCAATATGAAATAGATTTGCATATTGTGCTTTAATTTCGTTGAGCTCACCCCATAAAATGATATTATTGTTTTGGGAATGTGTTTCACACTGTAAACCGGTAAATAATAAGATGAAGGAATAATAACCCCTCCTCCATTTTGGTAAATCCTACTCCTCAGGAGCAAACATCGGATCCCATGGAGGAAGCAGCACCGGTTCTGATTCAAGAATTTTAAGTACATCAACCGAAATATATTCCTTTTTAATAACGAGTCTGAACATGTATTCATCGAACCAATCATCAGTCATAATCAGAAACCCATTAAATCCTGACTTTTGCCCCCAACTGTTTTCCAATAACCATTTTCGGATATTATTATTTTCATCCAGATCCACGCCAACCAAATTCATCCCATGTGTAGAACCACTTTCGAAAGTTTGAATACGCTCGGTTTTTGTCATATCAAAATCAACACCGAATAAATCGTTGTAATCATAATTATTTACATCGAGAGTACCTTCGGTTTTGTTAAGTTGTTTCCCAACATCGCACGAAAAATACATGGCTTGATTGGCAAGGATAGAAGTTTTTGCAAATTTTTTAATCTCGTCAGCAGGTAAATTAATATATTTCCAGTTTCCACCTTCGTATAAATGCCTGTCGTAGTCGATTTCGTAAAGTTGAT
>JAOZRY010001082.1 GCA_029939965.1 Bacteroidales bacterium
TTAATGCCCAATAAAAAATCCAATACATCTGTAATCAAAAAAAAAACTAACCTATAGATATAAATTTGGGATTGATTCGTATTCCTCTATACATAAAAAAAATATTTTCGGCAAATACTTTTGTTATGCCTTTCGGGATTAGTTTAGGATAATCATTAAACTAAAATCATATTGTAATAGTTACATTAGTATATTTGATGCCGATTTTATTTTAACAAATTACAATTCTATGAAGAAATTATTTAACTCACTTTTCTCGATGCAACTCACTGTGGTTTTACTTTTGATGTTTGCATTATCATCGGCATTGGCAACATTTATCGAAAACGATTTTGGTACTATTGCTGCACGCATAGCCATTTATGAAGCTACCTGGTTTGAGGTGTTGCTGGGTCTGCTGGCAGTAAACCTGGCCGGTAGTTTATTAATTAATAAAATCTGGCAGCGCGAAAAATATGCACTTTTTATTTTTCACTTATCATTTCTCATCATCCTAATGGGATCAGCCGTAACCCGTTATATTAGTTTTGAAGGGATGATGCACATCCGCGAAGGCAATTCATCCAACCAAATTGTTTCGTCAAATACATACATTACGGCATCGTATGATAATGGAACAGAAGTATTTTCTGATACCCGAAAAGCTCTAATGGCTGGAAATAAAATGCAAACTTCTGATTTAAAAATAAAAACTCCGGATGACTATTTTAATATCGAACCACAAAGATTTATTCCGAATGCAAGTTTGGCTATTTCGCCTGTTCAAGGTGGTGAACCAATAGTTTCGCTTTTTACCATGACACAAATGGGAACGGAAACGATGGTACTAAAAGATGGTGAAACAAAAGCATTAGGAGGTCTTGGCATTGGACTTAATAACCATGATATGGATCAAAATTACATTAACCTTTTTGTAATAAACGATTCTCTTTATATTTCCGCAAAGGATTCAATTTTCATTTCACGAATGGATGTGGATGTAAGAGCATTTATTGAACCAAACACAAAAGTTGTTTTTCAATCGCGACAATTATACGAGGTTGGAGATAACAGGATGGTCTTGCAGGGTTTTGAACCAAGCGGAGATTTGCAACCGATTCCTGCTGACGGATATATGCAACAAAGCTCGGGTCTTGATGCAGTAATTCTGAAAGTTACGAACGGAAATAAAAGCATTGAAACCTATGCCCTGGGTGTAAGGGGATTGATTGGGGATTCG
>JAOZRY010000363.1 GCA_029939965.1 Bacteroidales bacterium
ATGATGCCCCAGTCGGTAGTGTTTAAAACCATCTGTTTTGATTTTGCCGGCGAAAATAGGTGTAATTTTTCAAATACAATTATCTTCTGAAGTCATTAAAAACATATTTTTCAATCTCTTTTTAGGAAAGATAATCTTGCTTAACTTTGTGCCCATGTGGAAAGAACTTGAAATACAACGGAAAGAATATCTTGATCTCAAACTGAATCAGACTATTGATTACGAAAAGTTTTCGATGATATCGATAATCTATAATTCAACAAAAATTGAAGGATGTTCTTTAAGCGAAACAGATACCAGATTGTTACTCGAAAATGATATTACTGCAAAAGGAAAATCCTTGTCAGATCATTTGATGGTTAAAGATCATTATGATGCGTTTTTATTTATTGAAGAGCAAGCACGACTGAAAAGAGAATTATCTATATCATTTATTATGGATGTAGCAGCAAAAGTGATGAAAAATACCGGTGGAATAATAAATACAATTTCCGGAAATTTTGACACTTCCAAAGGTGATATTCGCAAAACACAGGTGTTGGTAGATAAAAAGTATTTTCCTGATTTCCGAAAAGTTGTGCCGCTGCTCGATACACTTGTTGAGAAAGTAAATAATCGTTTAAACTCTGTACAGGGTGAGGAGATAATTAAGCTCTCGGCTGATTTGCATTACAATCTTGTAAACATCCATCCATTTGGAGATGGCAATGGAAGAACATCAAGATTGATGATGAATTTTGTGCAAATGTATCATGGCGAACCATTTGTTAAAATTTTTACCGAAGACAGGACTGAATATATTTATGCATTAAACCTTACCGAAGAAAAGGAAGATATTTCTGTTTTTCGGAATTTTGTTTGTCAACAACAAATCAAGTTTTATAAAAGTGAAATCGAAAAGTACAAAACAAAGGATATAAAGTTTAATCTTTTGTTTTGATGTATTATCTTTTTGGAATGATGCAGATAACGTGATTTGCTTCTGAAACACTTACAAAATCTAATCATAGAAACAATTATAAAATGAGTCATAAATTCCAAATACAGTCAAACCTTCTATCAATATTTTATTCTGTTTATCGAATTTTGTTCAAAAACATGATTAGATAAATGCCTTCTGGTGCTTTATTTTTTTGGCCGGAGGTAAAGATACGATTAGCCCCGGCCTTTTGGGCATGTATTGCTGATTGCAAACCATTGGCACATACTTCAATCATAAGGTTTTGTTTTCTGCAAAAATAAATATCTTTACATTTTTTCAGAAAATTAATAAACCCAAAAATAATGATTACTCCATCCTCAATTAAAATCGGAGAATTAATAGGAATAGTTTCGCCGGCAAAAAAAATCGAAAAAACTGCAATCGAAAATGCAGTAAAAATCATTAATAATTCAGGCTTTAAAGTAAAGTTGGGAAAATATGCTTTGGGTTCGCAAAATTATTTTGCAGGATCGGATGACCAACGCGCCGAAGATTTTCAGCAAATGCTGGATGATCCTGATGTAAAAATGATTCTTTGCTCTCGTGGTGGTTATGGTGTGGCCAGAATAATTGACCGTCTAAATTTTTTAAAGTTTATGAAAACCCCCAAATGGATTGCAGGATACAGCGATATTACCGTTTTTCATTCGCACCTTTTTAATTTGGGTTTTGAAAGCTTGCACAGCATTATGCCACTCGATTTTTCGGAAAATGGTCTGATATCCAAACCTGTTCAAATGCTTTTAGATGCCGCCTCAGGGAAACCGCCGGAATATAATTTTTTATCACACAACCTAAATCGATCCGGAAAAACTAACGGGATTTTGGTTGGTGGAAACCTATCCATTATTTGTAGTTTGTTAGGTTCAAAGTCTGATGTGGATACCACCGGCAAAATTTTGTTTTTGGAAGAAGTAGGGGAGGAGCATTACAGGCTCGATAGGATGATGGTAACACTTAAAAGAGCAAACAAACTCAAAAGTTTAAGCGGTTTGTTAGTTGGAGGGCTTACGGGAATGTCGTCTGGAAATCCCGATTTTGGCAGAGGAGCAGAGGAGATAATTCTGGATGCAGTTTTAGAATATGATTATCCTGTTGCATTTGGTTTTCCCGCAGGTCATTTTGCCGAAAATTATCCTCTCATTATTGGAAGAAAGGTGCAGATGGATGTTGATGAAAGTGTTGCTATAAAATTTGAGGATTTGTAATGCATTGAGCAAACTCTTATTTTGGGCTTATGGTTTTTTATTAATAAATTTAAAATTTCCGGTAATAACAAATAATTAACTTTGTGAAAAATCTTAAATAATTAATTATTATGTGTAGAATAAACCCCAAGATTGATTTTGCTTTTAAAAAGCTATTCGGTAGTGAGAACAATAAGGATTTATTGATCTCTTTAATAAACTCTATAATTGATAAAAAAGACAGGATTACATCTATCGAGTTGAGAAATCCATACAATCTTGCCGATTACCAAAGCGGCAAAATGTCGATTCTTGATGTTAAGGCAACAGACGAAAAAGGGTATTGGTATAATGTTGAAATGCAAATAGGTGAAGATTTAAATTTCGACAAACGGTCGATCTATTATTGGTCGAAAATGGTAACCGAACAATTAAGTGAGGGTATGATGTTTAGGCAATTGAACAAAACGATCAGTATAAATATTTTGGATTTTAATATTACTGAAAAAAACATTGATTTTCATAATCGTTATGAGATATTGAACAAAAAAACCGGGGAAAGTGATGAATTGCACGATATGTTTGAATTACATTACATTGAACTAAAAAAATTCAGGAAACAATATCAGGAAATTTCAAACAGCCTCGATAGATGGATTACATTTTTAACAAAAGCAAATGAACTTGACAAACGAAATCTCCCTGAGAAACTTTCGGGTGATGCGAAAATAATTAAGGCCATTGAAGAAGTTGACAGGATGTTTAATGAAGATGAACGCATAGTATATAACGTACGGCTACGGCAACAGATGGAATTTGAAAGTAAATTAGATTCCGCCATACAAAAAGGAAGGAAGGAGGGAATGGGGAAAGCAAATAAGGAAGCAATAATCAGTCTTCATATAAACGCAAAACTACCAACAAAAAAAATAGCTGAATTTTTAGGGCTTGATGAAAAATTTGTAATAAATACATTAAAAGATCAAAAATTGATTTAGCATACATATATTCTTTCAATAGTGTTATATACAAGCCAAGCCAGCTTAAAGCAATCATTAATAAAAAAGAACACATGGCAGATCACAACGAAACTGGAATAAAAGGTGAAGAGTTGGCCGAGAAATTTCTTAGAAATGCCGGATATGAAATTCTGGAAAGAAATTGGCATTTCGGAAAAAATGAAATCGATATTATAGCAAGGGATGGTGAATTTCTTGTAATAGCCGAAGTGAAAACCCGCCGTACAGCCAACTTTGGAGAACCTGAAGAATTTGTAAATCGTGCCAAACAACGGTCGTTGATAAAAGCTGCAAATGGGTACATTATGATTAAAGACATCGACCTTGAAACCAGATTCGACATACTGAGTGTGTTGTATAATGGTTCGTCATACACAGTAAAGCAAATCAAAGATGCCTTTTATCCCATTGTTTGAGGCCGACCAAAATAATCAGGGTGATGGCCACTTTATTTATTTATTTTTAAGCAAATTTATTAGCACTAAAATTTTTGAAAATTAAAGACAATCAAAATCAATCGGATTCTGAACACAAAAATCAGAAATCAAAACATAATTCTGCAAAAAAAAGGCGTTTCAGGAAAATTAGTATTTATATTTTCTCCTCTCTGGCCTTTCTTTTCTTAGTCGTCTTTCCACTGTTACTCAATTTTTATGCCGACAGAATTATCGGGCAAACCCTTAGCGAAATTGTGCGGAGGGAAACAAATGGCAATTACTCTCTCAAATTTTCCGATGTTAGTTTAAATGTTTTTAATCGCCATATTTCTTTCGATAGTGTTTTGCTGATCCCTGATTCTGCAATTCTATTTCCCGATTCCCTTCTCACACAAAATTATATAGAATTAACTGTTCCAAAGCTACATCTTAAAAGTGCAAGCTGGATTAAAACTATAACCCAACGACGACTAATAATTCACGACTTCTTAATTGAGAATCCTGATATTAATCTGTACATCGATGTTCAACATAAAGATAGTATCAGCGATACAGCAAATTACTCACCAACGACATTTGATTACCAAAATCTTCATAGTTATATTAAGCAATACATCGATCTTTTAAAAGTGGATCAGTTTCATTTCGAAAGAGGATCGATTGTAGTTCAGGTAAAACATCAAAATAATATTGATACAATGGA
>JAOZRY010000364.1 GCA_029939965.1 Bacteroidales bacterium
TCGCATATTATTGTTAATTCAAAATATTTCAGGTGGCTAACCTATCTGCTCGTTGTTTTTGCAGCATTAATTGTGGTTACAAATATATTGCTGATCCCGGTGTTTGGGATTACCGGTGCGGCTCTTGCGTCCCTTATTTCAAAATTCACCTTCAATACGCTGAAATTTATTTTTGTTTACAAAAGGTTGGGCTTCCAACCTTTTATTTTCAAGCATCTTATTTTATTGATAATAGCAGCAATTGCGTGGTATGTAAGCACGCTGCTCCCTGCCTTCTCAAATTATATTATTGACATCATTATCAGGAGCGCAACAATAACGGTAATATTTGTTTTGCCGGTTTATTTCTTTAAAATTTCGGAAGATATTAACGATAAGATAGATTCTGTTTTGGCTGTGGTGGGGGTTAGGTTGAAGGGGTAGGTCCCTAAATTAATTTGATCCCGAACCCCGATAGTTATCGGGGTCGGGATGATGATGAGCAAATCCAGACGGACGGGCTATGTCCGTTTGAAAATGAAAGCCCTACGGGGAATTTGAAAAAACTGACGCAGGTTTACACGGATACAACGGATTAAAAATCCGTTCGACCAGCGAAAATCCGCGTCTGAAAACATCGTTAACATGTTAGTATTAGTGACTTTTTAAGAGACTAAATGGCCATTTCATAGATACTAAATTGCTGTCCAACCACCATCAACAATCAGGTTGTGGCCTGTAATATATTTTGCATTATCTGAAAGTAAAAACGATACAGGCGGGGCAATATCTTCAGGGGCGCCCATCCGGTTCATCGGCACTTTTTTCTCGTAATTTGCTACAAATATTGGGTCTTGATTGTTGAAAATCCCTCCTGGCGACAGGCAATTGACCCGTATGTTTTGTCTGCCATAATATGAAGCTAAATACCTTGTGAAATTTATAATGCCGCCTTTTATTGCCGAGTATGCTGCTGCAGTTGTCAGATTGGTCCCTTCATAAATGGTTAAATCGTTGCCTACTATACCATAAATCGAAGCAATATTAACAATGGATCCCGATTGCTGTTTCTTCATAATTGCCAATACTATCTGGCAAAAGTCGAAAACGGAATTCATTTGCATGTCAACATTTTTTCGCCATGATCCGTGTGGGATATCCTCAAAAATTACCCCCCAATCTTCAGTACGTGGATAGGCATTGTTCACTAAACCATCAATCCTCCCATAAATCTTAACAATATTATTTACCAGTTCCAAGATTGATCCACGTCTGGTAATATCACATTTAAACTGGTTTTTATCGGGATTGGTTTCAGTATCAATATCTGCATTGATTGCAATTCCGCCATTGCTTTCAATATCCTTCACAATTGCTTTTCCGATAAGGCCACTGCCACCGGTTACAATAATTATTTTATTATCCAGTATTTTCATTTCCAAGGCATATCTTTAAAGTTAACAATGAGTTAGCAAATGAATTGAAAGATTTTGCTTTACCCTTAATGATTTTGTAAAAATAGAGCATTTGCAGCTTGTAGGTTTCCAGGATATCGATTTTACTTTGGAAAATGATTTCCCCTTTTTGGTTTCTTACAGTCTGGTTTAATAAATCTGCAATAATAACCTCATCCTCCATCACAATTTCAATTGAACGTTTGGGCTTCTTTCTGTAATAGTTTAAGGTTATGTTTACGGCCTTATCGGGATATATAAGATTATAATTGGCAAAATCGAAACTGCTGATCTTTAGGTCCGAGATTTTTTTGGTAACCGAAGAATATGAACCCGGCTTTCCGAAGATCCAGGTTGAATAATCAATTTCATGGCTTAAATCCAGATGCACACCGCCACCCATCTCTTTAATTGCACTGTATTGGCTTGAATAATCCTCAACACTCCTCCACGAAGGCAGATATGAACCGCAATAAACAGTTGCTTCAATAATTCTTTTGCCATGGATATATTGCTTTACAAAATTCAACACAGGGTGAAACCTCAGGTTATATCCAACATAAGTGATAATATTGTTTTTCTCAATTTTTTTCAATAAATCATTTGCCCCCTCCAATTTCATCAGGCTTGGTTTTTCGATAAACAGCGTGACGTTTAGGGCCAATGCTTTTTTTATTGTTTCGTAATGATATGATGTTGGGTTACTAATTAAACAGAAATCAACTTTAACAGTTAATTCATCTATGGAATAAATATTTTTAATGCCATTGATATTTTCATTTGAAAACCCAGACCTTAATGCAATAAATTCAGGGTTTTTATCTATTGATTTTATTACATGGATGTGTTTCTTTGCGATTGACCCCAGGCCAATTAATAATATTTTCATAATTCAAAATCAAGCAAATTGTTAATCAGCAAATATTCCATAAATTGAAAGTCAATTTGTTCATCGAGGTCAAAACATTGGTGGGGCATTTTGTATATTAATGATTTTTCGGAAATGGCAGTTTTTATGTCCAAATCAAAATATGCCCTTCTGTAAATATAAATTGAAGCATTTAATTGAAATACTTCCGGGGCCGACTGCCTTGATAATATTTCGTTTGTTGATTTTACCAAACCAAAATAGCCGCCTTGTTTTTGTTCGACCATATTGAAGTAGGGGTTGCGCTGGGCATTGCTCACCGAAAATATATTTAAGGCATTTGGGTCGGATCCCAATAAATTCAATGCTGCTTCCAAATCATGTTGTGTGCGCAATGGAGAGGTGGCATCGAGGTCGATAATGTAATCGTAATGTTTGTTGTTGTTGTTTTCCTCAAACAACAATAAATCTTTTATTGCATCAAGTTTGCCCGCCGAATCTGTTGCAAGAAAATCACTTCTGATGTAACCGGTTTTTATATTATGTTGATTTGCAACTTTTAGTATTTCCATCGAGTCTGTCGAAAATCCAATATCTGCCTGGTGCTTTTGAGCAAACTGTGTTGCATGTTCTATGGTATAGGCTATTAATGGTTTCCCGTTAACAGGTTTGATGTTTTTTTTTGGGATCCCTTTTGACCCGCCACGTGCGCAAATTGTGATTAAAATTTCAGGAGCCATCAGTCGAAATTTATATGTGATATGTCTTTTTGGGCTTTTTCGTAATCTTCCGGTGTGCCGATGTCAAGCCAGTATGTCCTTATTGGGTAGTGGATTAGCTTTAACCCCTTTTGAATAACCGATTCCATTAAATCGGTAGCATCGAAGAATTTGTTTTTTGGTATTAGGTCCAGGATTTTCTTTTTAATTATATAAATCCCTGCGTTGGCAAAATATGTATAGTTTGGTTTTTCCTTAAACGACTTTACCGTTTTATCCTCAGTCTGGAAAATTGCATAAGGCAAATTTACATAATAGGGCGAGGAAGCAACAATGATGTCGGCATTTTTATTGACCATGCTATTGAACATGTCTGCAAAATCAATGTTGGTAAGTATATCGGAGTTCATCACCAGGATATAATCATTTTTAAAATTTTCAATTAAACTTACCGATCCAATTGTTCCGAGTGGTTTTGTTTCTTCAATAAATTTGAAATTTGCAGCACCCTGTTTTTTCTTGCAAAAGCCCCTAATTTGGTCCCCCAGGTAATTAATTGATAAATATTGGTTTTGTATCCCGAATTGGTTGAGCCAATCAATATTGTGGCCGATTATTGGTTTTGTGCCAACCATTAATAACGGTTTGGGTACATTTTTGGTCAGTGGGCGTAACCGAATCCCTTTACCGCCCGCCATTAGTACAGCATCAATTGGCAGCAATGTTTTTATCTTCCTGAAATTTATAAGTTTTACTATTTTCAGATCACAATCAACAACCGGTAATATCCTTATATTTTTTTCTTTAGCTTTTTTAATGTCGTTTTGCGTAAAGTTATCAATCATCAGGTAATGAAAGTCTTTATTATAAAACTTATTCAGCGGCTCATCTACTGAAATGTTATTGATCAATCCCCTTCTAATGTCCCCATCGGTTAGGGTACCAACAAGTTTGTTGTTTTGATCTGTTACGAATAAAACCAGAAAAGTTGGGATATTATTCAGCTTTATCAGGGCTTCTTTCAAACTGCTGTTTTTCGAAATAGTATAATTATCTATATTATACATGGTGTTTCTTTTTAAGGATTTCAACTATTTTACGTGCTGTTTCACCATCGCCATAAATGTTGTTAGGTGACGGTTCCGGCAACTTCTCTATTTCTCCCACTGTATTTAAAATGCTGGTAGCCTTAATTGGAATGGAAAAAATATTTGGTGTTAAAATCCTCCCTTCCTGCCTCTTGCCAAGATTAATGACATATTTAGGGAAAAATGCTGCTTCAACAAAACCGCTCGAAGTATTTCCAA
>JAOZRY010001083.1 GCA_029939965.1 Bacteroidales bacterium
TTTTTTATATATGAAATTACGTAAACACCGTTAATTTCTACTAAAAAAAATCCTCAAAATCATTTTATCTTTGTTGTTTTTGGTTTTTGGTTTTTGGTTTTTGAAAAAACATAACATCTAAAATGAAAAAAAAAATACTTGTTACTATCGATTTTAGTGAAATAACCCCTTTCGTTATCAACACAGCAAAGTGCATTTCTGTTTTTACAAACATGGAACTTACATTACTCCATGTAAAACATGCTAAATCTGATCCGGATATCGAACAAAATCTTAAAAATTTAACCGATGACATTAACAAATCAGGTGATGTAAGTTGTGGCTACGTAGTTAGAACAGGTAGTATTTTTATTGAAATTGCAGAAGAAGCCTCAAGGCCTCATTATGGATTAACCATTATGGGATCGCATGGTTTTAAAGGATTACGTGAAGTGATGTTTGGTGCCGACATTCTGAAATTACTCAAAAGTATCCCTACTCCCTCACTTTCAATACAAAAGGATTACATTTTTCCTGACAAGGGCTTTCAGACAATTCTGTTACCGGTAGCCTCACACAACATGTTTCACCTAATTGTAAATAATACCGTAGAGATTGCGAAAATATTTGATGCAGAGATTCATTTATATTCAGTTGAAAAATCCGAATTGAAATGGACACAAAATCTAATCGACAACATTGAATTTGCCAAAACAACTTTCGAAAATAACTCTGTGAAGTACTTACGTGTAAATGAACCGCAATCATCATTTTCTTTAGGATACTCCAGGCAAACCTTGCAGTACGCAAATATGATTAATGCCGATCTTATTGCCATGATGTCGGTTCCGGCAAAAGAACATCTCTATTTTGCTGATGGTGACAAAGAACAAATACTTACCAACAAAGCCAAAATACCTATCCTTTCAACTAACAACGCATCTTGATACACACCGCATTACGAACCACCCATTCTTTGTTTATTAAAAACAGCCTTTTGTAAATCATCATCTTGTGATTAATATGTTTTAGTACTTTTGGGGGTATGAAATAAGAATAATTTTTTGGCTTATTACATAGTGTGCGCCAGAAAACGCCAATATCATCGTTTGACTTGTGTTGAAAATAGTCATTTACAAAAGTAAACTTCTTGATTTTCAACACTTCGTCCGCCTCGATCTCAGCGATTTCTGACACCCACTTCCTGAAACATTGAGTTTTCTTGCAGACACTACATAA
>JAOZRY010000365.1 GCA_029939965.1 Bacteroidales bacterium
GCAACCCATACTGGGTTGAAGAGGAGAGATGTGTTTGCTCCCTCTCCATTTAATGTCCAAACTATTCTATGAATTTCCAAAACACTAATTCGATTTATGATTTACTATTTATGATTTATTATTGAAACCGCAAAACGGGAAATTGCCAACAAAATATTTAAACAACATGTTGGTTAGTTTTGCAAATTAAGAGACTATGCGCAAGTACAGGAGGCTAATTTATAATGAATTGATGATTTAGTAGAGTCCAACTTTATGCGGGTAGCCCAATTTTCCAATGGCACTTATTTATAGCATGGAAAGAACGGGATATTTGTTTTTATGATTCCATATAAAATTGGCCGTAGGGATTGGTGAAATCTTTCAAATACTCACACAATTTATATTAACGCTTCAGACCTTCCATTTGCTGCATAATCTCATCCTGATCTTTAAGCCTTTCTTCAAGAATTTTTATATAAGTTGAATTGATAGTATCCGCAAAAAAAAGATAAGATTCTTTTGCCCACTCCAGAGCCGGCTCTAAAAGCCCCTCCATTTCGTTGGCAAGTGCCAGATTAAAACATGCCTTGGCTCTAATCTTTGTATTTTGAACCGTCAATGCTTCGCGCCAATGTAATGCCGCTCCTCTCCAATTACCTTGCAAAGCATCCGCATAGCCTTGTTTGAGGTACTTATGGCCATTAATAAAAACCATCCGCTCGGTTTGGGCATAATGGGGCGACAGATATGATCCATACAAAATACCCGTTTGAATGGCAGCTTCATTAAGCAAATCAATACTCCTGATATAATTATCATCGATGGTTCTGCTAAAGGGTTTTAATACATTCAGGTATAATGTATCTTTAATAACTTTGCCATCGATAAGCTTGGAGGCAAACGGATTAATAAGCAACCAACGTGTAGAAATAACCACTGCAAATTCCCCAAAAGCATTGCCAAAATTGCCATAATAAATATCATAGCTCACCTCTTTTAAAAGTGAGGTCAGGATCAAAAAGGCATCAGCATCCCGTTTTTCACACATCTCTCTAATCTTTCTTATCATTTCCACATTATAGTCATCGGCTCTATCAGGATAAATAATGTCGATAGAGTCCAGACATTCCAGCTCCATTTTTCCTATCAGCTCCACCATATTCGAAAGCGTATGAATGGCCAGACCTGCCATTGCACTATCTCTAAAAACGGTATCACTAATTTTATTCCCAAAGATTTTAAAAACGGTTCCCAATGCTTTGGTGGTATCTGGCAATGCATTGTGAGTTACAAGTAGTTTATTGATATTTTGCGGCAAATAAATTTCTGCAGGCTCCAACACATCAATTGTAAAATACTCGTATGTTTTACATCCTTGTAAAACAATAAGTAAAATCATGAAGCATCCGGATATTTCAATAAACATCTTTTTTGTCATGGCTTGCGAAGATAGCAATTAGTGCATGTATCAACGATCAAAAAAATGGCTAATGAATTAGATTAGCAAATCAGAATGTTAAAACACAAATTTAGAAACAGATTATTTCATGGGCAAAGTAAAGGTAAATTTACTGCCTTCGCCTTCAATGCTTTCTACAAATAGTTGCCCGCCATTTCGTTCAACAAAAACCTTGCAAAGCATCAACCCAAGTCCTGCTCCTTTTTCGCCGGCAGTATTTTTTTTGCTCACTTTCAATTTAATATCAAACAGGTTATTAATTGTTTTTGCCGACATCCCCATACCATTGTCGGCTACCGAACACGAAATAAAACCATCCGTAATTAAAGCCTCAAAAACGATTTGCCCTTTTTGATTTGTATATTTTAATGCATTGGTGGTTAGATTTCTGACGATGGTTCGCAGCATATTTTCATCAGCCAATACAAAAGTGTTTTTCGGAATTAAATTACTGATTTCAATTTCTTTTATATCAGCATTTTTTTTCTGAAGCTGAATAGTTTGCCTTACTATTTGCCGGAGATCTACTTTAGTAGCATTAAATTTTATTATATTCGAATTATTTCTTGTCCAGTCCAGAAGGTTCTCTAACAATGCAAATATCTCCTCCGCAGAGTTCCTGAGTAACTCAACAAAACGTTTGCGCTCATTGTTCGAAAAATCATTATAATCATCGTGCAACAAATTAGAAAAACCAATCAATGTACTAAAAGGACTTCTCAAATCGTGGGCAATAATCGAATAAAACGTATCCTTGGTTTGATTGATTTCTATAAGTTTTCTCTCATTTTCTTTTAGTGATTTTGTTCGTTCATCAACTTGCTGCTCCAATTTCTTTGTCATTCTTATCCTGTTAATCAGCAAGTATGCAATAAGTGCGGTAACCAAAAGAATCATGAATACTAATAAAACAAGTTGCCTAATCCGAAGTTTATCACGTTCAGCTTCAAGATTGTTTAAATTGATTTCGTGTTTATGAATTTGATTTTTCTTATCTATTTCATTTTCGTAAAGATCGACCAAAAGGCCGGATAAATTCCTTTTTGTGTTATTGATGTGTTTTTTTGATAAAGGAAGGAATTGATCAAAATATTTGCGAGCAACTTCATAATTTCCGGTTTTTTCACTAAAATCAATATAAAAAGTGTAATACCTTAATAATAATTGATCTATATTCAGTTGGATGGCATATTCAATTCCACTATCAAGTTCCATTTTTAGTTTCAACAAGTTTCCGGTTTCGTTGTAGCACGAAGCAAGATTGATGTGGTTTTGTGCAACCCCGAATTTATTCCCTATTTCATTGTTAATTTTCAGAGCCTCTTCATAATTTGAAATGGCTTTTGTGTAACTCTCTTTTTGTTGATAAACCTCACCAATCATATTAAGCAAATTCGCAATAGAATATTTTGATTTTATTTGCTGATAGTACTCAAGTGATGTCCGGTAGTATTCAAGGGCTTTTTCCGTATCACCTTTCCAAAACCAAACCCGACCCCGTAGTTTTTTTATGTATGCAATTTTATCCTCAAAATTATTTGAAATAGCAATTCTATTTGCACTATCATAAAAAGCCAAAGCCTTATCGTATTTTTCAATATTGAAGTATATGTTTCCAATATTAATAAAATATTGACAATTATAATTAACCCCTCCCTTGTCTCCCTTTACATAACCGTGTTTTTCGTAAGCTTCAAAAAACAATCTGTAAGCTTTTGCAAACTCTCTGGTTTTTAAATAGAGTTCTCCAAGAGCCTGTTCCGATCCTATTTTTCCATGAAAATCAAGATTCTCCTGATAGCAATCGCGAGAATTTTTTAGGTTAACCTCAGCCTCAGTAAAATTACACAGCTTCATATTTGCTATACCCAACCAGTAAAGAGCCCAGCCAGTTAAGTTGGGTCTATTCAACACTTTAGAACTTTCAACAGCATCAATGAGCATCAGTCTTGCTTGTTCATTTTTATCACTTCTGCAAAATAATTTACCAAATTGGAGTTTCGTTTTAAAAATGTAAAGATTACTTTTCGCATTATTAAAAAATTTACTACCTAGTGTATTGTAGTATAACGCACTATCGAATTGACTGAGGAACATAAAATTATCGCCAATCGCGCAAAACTGAATGGCAATTTTTATAGAATCATTTAACTCTTCGTAAATCTGAAGTGCTCTTTTATTATAAATCAAACTTTTATCATACTCAACCTGGTATCTGCAAATTTCGGAAAGTATAAAATAGGCTCGGGCTTCATCTGATTTTGAATTATTCAATTTAGCCAATTCGAGATATTGATTAACATAAACCAGCGCAATCTGCGAAAGGGTATCTGAATAAAAAAAAGAAAGCGACTTGAGAATATTCATCTTCTCTTGTCCGGTGGCATGTTCGAGCCGATTTTTTTGCTGAATAATACTATCTGGTTCGCTGGCAAATACGGGTGTTTGTATTACCATAAAAAATAAAATGAAATAAATAAATCGATATTTTAATGATTTTTTCAATTCGATTATAATTATTTGTTTTTTGCAAAAATAAGTTTATTAACTGTACATACTTAAATAATTTCCGGTTGAAATTAAAATTGGTTAAAAATGTGCAATGCTATTTTCCAGGCAAAGTAAAAGTGAATTTACTCCCCTCGCCTTCAATGCTTTCTACAATTAGTTCCCCGCCATTTCGTTCAACAAAGTCCCTGCATAGCATCAATCCCAACCCTGTTCCTTTTTCGTTTGCAGTGCCTTTTTTCTTCACCTTTAATTTAGCATCAAAGAGGTTATCAATAATTTTTGCCGACATCCCGATACCGTTGTCAGTAACCGAACACTCAATAAAACCATTCCTATCTACAGATTCAAATACAACCTGCCCATTTTGATT
>JAOZRY010000366.1 GCA_029939965.1 Bacteroidales bacterium
TTGAAAATCGTGAGCAAATCGAAATTGCAAAATTCTATGAGCGGCTTCCAAAGCCTACACTAATGGCGGTTCAGGAGTTTCTTGAAGACCAGATTTATTATAGAAATCCTTTGAAAGAAGCCCAAAAAAAAGAAACTGCTGATTTAATCGAATAAAATGCTTCAGGGTAAAAAGGTTTTAATCGGCATCACGGGCAGTATTGCTGCTTACAAAACTCCACTATTAATCAGATTACTGATTAAGGAAGGAGCTGAGGTTCAGGTAATTCTTACTGAGAATGCCAGAGATTTTGTAACCCCTTTAACTATTTCCACACTTTCTAACCGACCTGCTCTCACATATCCATTCAACAAAACTGATGGCACTTGGAATAGCCATGTGGAGATGGGAATATGGGCCGATCTTATGATTGTAGCACCTGCTTCGGCAGCTACTCTCAGCAAAATGGCTTCTGGAATGGCTGATAACCTTCTGGTAACAACCTATCTGTCGGCAAAATGTCCGGTATTTTTTGCTCCGGCCATGGATCTTGATATGTTTAATCACCCATCAACTGGAGAAAATGTTGAACGACTAATAAACAGAGGCAACAAACTCATTGAGCCTCAGGTTGGTGAACTTGCAAGTGGTTTGATAGGTGCAGGCCGTATGGAAGAGCCCGAAAGCATTCTGAAAATTATCAAAGATCATTTTTCACGAAACCTGTCTCTTACCGGAAAAAATATCCTAATCACTGCCGGCCCTACTTATGAATCGATTGATCCGGTGAGGTTTATAGGTAATTTTTCATCGGGATTGATGGGGTATTCGCTTGCTGAGGAAGCGGCAAATCGCGGTGCCACGGTTACACTTATTTCGGGCCCGACGCATTTGTCAACGAAGCATTCATCCATAACAAAAATTGATATAGTTTCGGCTACCGAAATGTATAATGCCACTATAGAAGCTTTTAATAGTTCCGATATTACCATTATGTCGGCAGCAGTAGCAGATTTTACTCCTGATAAGATTGCCAAGGAAAAAATCAAGAAACAAGATAACCCCAAAATGATCAGGCTAAAACCTACACTTGATATTCTTTCCTGGTTAGGAAAACAAAAAAAGCCAGAACAGATACTTGTGGGATTTGCCCTTGAAACCCAAAATGAAGTGGATAATGCCATCAAAAAACTAAATAATAAAAATCTTGATCTTATAGTTTTAAACTCTCTCAGGGATAAAGGTGCCGGCTTTGGTGTAAGCACAAATAAAATTAAAATTCTGGATAAAAATCAAAACCAATTTGATTTTGAACTGAAAACGAAACCTGAAGTCGCTGTTGACATAATTGATAAGATTACTGAATTAATTTAGCTGGAAATTACTTTTGGATTTTTAAAATTTTATTAACATGCCCAAACTGACCATTCTCTTATTATTTTCTCTTTGTGTTGTCGGAAATATATATGCACAAGAATTCAATGCATCCGTTCAGGTATCGGCTCCCCAATTACAACAAACTAATCGCGAAAAATTTCAGGAACTCCGAAAAGGCTTGTACGAACTTATAAATGAACGTCACTGGACAAATTACTCATTAAAAATTGATGAGCGCATCGAATGTACCATTGCCATTACCATAACAGAAGAAGTTTCGTCAGATGAATATAGGGGAAGAATTAATCTGGTATTAAAAAGACCGGTTTACGGAACCTCATACAATACAACTGTTCTCAACTATGTCGACAACGATTTTCAGTTCGAATGGCAGGAAGGAGCTCCTATCGAATTCAGCGAAAGTTCATTTTCATCCAACCTTACCGGAGTTATTGCATATTATATTTATATCTTTCTCGGAATGGATTTCGATTCGTACCAAATGATGGGCGGATCGCAATATTTTGAAAAAGCCCAGAATATTGTTAATATGGCGCAAGGTGCCCGCGAAAAAGGATGGAAAGCTTTTGAGAGTATGAAAAACCGTTATTGGCTTGCTGAAAACCTCAACAATTCATCCTACAGCTCGATACGTAAAGCAATGTACGAATATCACCGTAATGGATTGGATAAAATGTACGATAATGCTGAAAATGGCAGACAAGGTGCAATGGAAGCACTCCTACTTTTGCAACGGGCACATCGCGAAAAACCCCGTCTTTTTATCATGCAGTTAATTATGGAAGCCAAACGCGACGAATTTATCAACATTTTTTCTGATGCTGCACCTATGGATAAAACCAAAGCAGTAAACATTCTCAAAGAAATTGACCCCTCTCATGCTAATGATTACCAGAAGATCATTAGTCAAAAATAAGCTTTGTTTATTTCTCATTGTTAATTACCATTTTTGTTTTCCTTATTTTTGCCCGAAAACTAAAGACCCGGCTCGGTTTGTTAAAACATCTAACCATAAAAAACTATGCACTTATTACCAACCTTGAAACCTCGTTTCAAGCAGGTTTTTCGGTGCTAACAGGTGAAACAGGAGCAGGCAAATCGATCATTCTTGGTGCCTTATCGCTCATTCTTGGTCAACGTGCCGATCAGCAAGCAGTTAAAGACAGTTCAAAAAAATGTGTAATCGAAGGTGTTTTTGAGACTAACACCAACGACCTGGAGTCTTTTTTCGAGAAACACAATCTTGATTTTGATTCAGAAACAACCATTCTAAGACGCGAAATTCTCCCAAATGGCAAATCCAGGGCATTTATTAATGATACCCCGGTGAGCCTTAATAATTTGAAGACATTAGCACAAAAATTAGTTGACATTAATTCGCAGAACTCGACAATCCTTTTGCAAGATACAGGATTTCAAATGGATGTATTAGATAGCTTTTGCAGAAATAAAGAAATACTCAGAGCATATCAAAATAATTACCGGCAATTCAGGATACTTGAAAATGATTTAGAAAAATTACGTGAATCAGAAAATCAGGCCAGAAGTGAGCAAGATTTTTTTAAATACCAATTGGAAGAAATCAGGAAAGCAAACCTAAAACCCGGAGAACAAAAAGAAATTGAAGAAAAGCTTGAAATTCTTACACATGCCGAAGATATCAAAAACCGGCTTTTCAACTCCTCCAATTTAGTGGAGGGTGATAATGGATTGAACCATATTTTTAATAGTATTTTATCAGAACTTAAACCCATCAGCAATTTTTCGAATGAATTGTTGCAACTTTTCGAACGGCTTGAAAGCAATTATCTTGATGTTTCGGATATAGCAAACGAGCTAAATAAAAAATATGAGCAAACAGATATAAATCCTGAACAAATATCACTTTTAAACGACCGGCTTAATTTGATCTTTCATCTTCAGCACAAGCACAGAGTTTCTAATGTGGATGAACTTTTGAAAATCGAAAGCAATTACTTGCAAAAAATTAACGAGTTTTCGTCGCTTAATAAAAAAATTAAAGCTACCGAAAAAAAATTAGCAGCCTTATTTGAAATATTAAAAACATCTGCCACCCTCATTTCTAAAAACAGGAAATCAGCAAAACCGATACTGGAGCAAAAAATTCTGGAAACGATTTCAAAGTTGGGAATGCCCAATGCCAAAATCAACATTGAAATCAAAAAATTGGTGGATCTAACAGAAAGTGGATACGATAACGTAGTATTTCTTTTTAATGCCAACAAAGGTGGCTACTTGAAAGAAATGTCGAAGATAGCCTCAGGTGGCGAACTTTCAAGACTAATGCTGTCGATAAAATCGCAGGTTGCAGCCAAAAATCTAATTTCTACTATCATTTTTGATGAAATCGATTCTGGGATTTCAGGTGAAATTGCCGGAAAAATGGCAGGCATCATGCAGAAAATGAGTAACAAAATTCAGATAATTTCGATTACACATTTACCTCAAATTGCTGCCAGAGGAAGATACCATTACCTGGTTCAGAAAGAATCAGGAACTTCAACAACAAGCATTTCTATTAAGCAACTTTCGCATGACGAAAAGATAATCGAAATTGCCAAGATGCTCTCCGATTCAAAAATCAGTAATTCAGCATTACAAACAGCAACGGAGCTGCTCAATAATTAATCCATCCGGAAATCTTTTTTTTAGAAAAGGCAGGCTACCCACATAAAGTCGGACAAATAAAAAAAATAGATTTCTCGGCATCTTTCATTTCTCGGTTTACATTTTGTGTGCGTAAGAAAACCATATTTTTGCATTTTTTAAACCTTAGTAGAATGAGAAATTAATTACCCACCTCAACCTTATTGCCTTATTATATAACTGAAAATAAGGTAATAAGGTTTTGGGATGGGGTTGGTGATTTTTTCTACTAAGGTTAAAAACCAAAAGATAAGGTTTTTTGTAAATCATATATAAA